>JAUSPK010000143.1 GCA_030655735.1 Syntrophales bacterium
ATGGTGCGTGAGGCAACCCTGATGTGTGCCTGTCGGCCTGATGAAAAAAATATTCCAGCCGCCGTACCATCTCCTCATTGTCCTTATAATAAAAACAGAAATTCAGATCCCCGCCAATGCGATCCTCCTCCTGATCAATAAAGTAGTCCAGGAGAATGTGGAACCCCTGCACCCAAGGGAAGTAGGCGTCCTTTACGCGCGCCGCCAGGTCTGCCCCGCACCGGTCGTCAAAGGCGCAGGCAACCAGGCAGAAGATGCCGAGCGTTGACCCGCAGCATGCCGCGAATTCAAACCAGCTCATCTCAGAAAGTCCCCCCCGGTTGGTCTCAAACCACTCTTTCAGACGCGGAACACGCTCCTCCTCCTTTACGTGTTTATGTACCTGCAGGTCACCGTAACGAACCGCTAGCTCGCCCAGCGCCGGAGCGATCGCATTGTATGCGGGAAGGCTTCCCACCACCTCCTGACACGTCGTCACGAGCGATGCCAGGTATCCGCCGTCGTCCTGCTCGCCGTGAAATCGGTAATAATTGACCCCCGTGGCCCCGGGGGTCAAGGCATGGAGCATCGATTCATGCAGGGCGCGGAAATCGACCGGATCTGAGGAGGTGCTTCGGTCACACAGGTTGTCGAGATAGTCGCTGATCGTCTGGTACGCGACAATGAAACGGATGGCCTCCGGGCATTCTTTTCCCGCCAGCAGTCCGTAGGCAGCCCCGCCTTCACAATGAAATGCCTTTGTCTGTATGCTCAGGAGTGCCTGCTTGCGGAGTTCCGGGTCCGGGATCCCCTCCGCACGTCTCCTCCATTCATCCAGACAGCGGTGAACGTTGGGGAGGATAGTGAAGTAACCTCGTGCCATCATGGCACATGGAGAGGCGGGAATCGTCACGGGTGTCGGCTCCTTTAAAGGGGGGAAAGGGATGTCCCTCATGATATAGGGAAAAGAGGGGTGGGTGTCAAGAGAAAGACAGGGCCCAATCCGGGTTACTCACCCGGGGCACAAGATGCGCCTGGCCTGGCCGGATCGGGCCTCATGTTTCAACACCTTTCGGGTGCCCGTTGCCTTCTAAAGGGATTGATTTGTATGCCGTATTCTGATAAGCCACCCTCGCTGTATGATCTAACAGACTAAGGAGCGATGGACCATGAGGTACGAGGGAAACATATTCAGGCCCTTCAGCGAGGCGAACAGCTATCTCCTGCAGTGCACCATCGGCTGCTCACACAACCGGTGTACCTTCTGCGGGATGTACAAGGACCGGAAGTACCGCGTACGCAGCCTCGATGAGATCAGGACCGATATCCGGATGGCAAAGGACTATTACGGGGACCTCGAAAAGGTGTTTCTCTGTGACGGGGACGCCATCGCCATGGAAACCGATCTCCTCCTGGAAATACTGCGCGAATTGTACGCCGCCTTCCCCTCACTGCGCCATGTGGGGACCTATGTGGGACCGCAAAGCACCCTGAAAAAGAGCATGTCCGAACTTGTCGCCCTCCGCTCCGCCGGACTTGCCAAGGTCTACCTCGGTGTGGAAACCGGGGACGACAGACTCCTGAAGGAGATAAAAAAGGGGGTGAGTGCCGCCGAGATGCTCCAGGCCGGCAGAAACCTGATTGATGCCGGGATGAATCTCTCATCCATGGTCCTGCTGGGCCTTGCCGGCAAAGGGGAACGCTCAGTGGAGCACGCCATCGCTACCGCACGGATAACTAATGAAATGGGGCCCCAGTATCTGGCGGCCCTGACGGTCACCCCCGTTCCCGGCACGGTTCTCTATAATCAGGTCGAGGCCGGGATCTTCGAGATCATGGACGCCTTTGAGACCCTCGAGGAGATGAAGATTCTCTTTGAGCACATCACCCTTGACAACCTGAGATTCGTAGGGGTCCACGCCTCCAACTATCTGCCCATAAACGGAACCCTCCAGAGGGACAAGGAGCAGATGCTTGCGACCATAGATAGTGTCCTTGAAACGAGGAACCGGGACATGCTTAGGGACGAGAGGACGCGGGGTCTGTAGGGATGCCTTCGGTCTATTCCCGTCATTTTGGTTCCATTTACCGCCGGATTCTGGTATGAACCTCCCCTGTTGAGATGTCATGAGGGGGCGTTCCAAATTACAAAAAAGAGACTGTTATGACAGTCTTACCATAAAAATCGTACAGTATACGGAGGGAATACTATGAGAGCGGTTGTTGTTGTATCCGCGTGTCGAACCGCGATCGGAAAATTTCTGGGGAGTCTGAAGGATGTGCCGGCACGGGATCTTGCCGTAACCGTCGGAAAGGAAGCCGTCAGAAGGGCGGGGGTCCCTGCCGATGTTATTGATGAGATCGTGATGGGACAGTGCTTCCCCGCGATGCAGGGATCGCTCCCCGCCAGGCAGGTGGGCATGCAGGTCGGGTTGCCCCACCGGAGCGGGGCCGTGTCCGTCAATCAGAACTGCGCCTCGGGGATGAGGGCAATGGAGATAGCCTGTCACAACATCATGCTCGGCAAGACAGAGATCGGCCTGGTGGTGGGAGTTGAGAACATGTCCGGCACCCCCTACCTGATTCCCAAGGCGAGGGGGGGCTACCGGATGGGTCCGGGAACGATAGAGGATCATATGCTCCATGACGGCCTGGTCGATGAAATGGTTCCGGGGCACATGGGAATCACGGCGGAAAACGTGGCTAAGAGATACGGGATCACCCGTGATGAGTGTGACCAACTGGCCCTGATCAGCCACCAGAGGGCAACGAGGGCCGTCAAGGACGGCACATTCAAGCGCGAGATCGTTCCGGTGGAGATCAAGACAAGGAAGGGTGTGACGGTATTCGATACCGACGAACATATGATACCCGATGCCAGCCTTGAGGCCATGGGGAAGCTTCGGCCCGCCTTCAAAGAGGGGGGCGTCGTTACCGCCGCCAACGCCTCGGGGGTCAACGACGCGGCCGCGGCCGTGGTGATCATGTCCCGGGAAAAGGCCGAGGAGTTGGGGATCAAACCCCTCATGAAACTGATCAATATCTGCAGCGAGGGTGTTGATCCAACGGTTATGGGGTTGGGACCGGCGGTCGCCATACCCAAGTGTCTCAAACAGGCCGGGATGAAATATGAGGATATTGATTACTGGGAGATCAATGAGGCCTTCGCCTCGCAGTTCCTGGGCGTTGGCAGGATGCTGAAGGATGATTTCGGTATAGAGCTCAGCCTGGACAACGTCAACAAAAACGGTTCCGGGATCGCCTTGGGGCATCCTGTCGGGTGCACCGGGCTTCGCATTATCGTGTCCCTCTATTACGAGCTGGAAAAAATGAACAAGAGCACCGGCGGGGCGTCACTGTGCGTCGGGGGTGGGCCCGCGATGGCGTCTCTCTGGACAAGAGATATATAAAGACGGTAAATTATACAAACGGAGGGGTTGAAGCCTATGGTTCAAGATGACTTTTACAAATTCCGGGGCGCCGACAAGTATGTCCTGGATGATGAGCTTGCCGAGATTGTGAATGTCTCGATGGCCCTGGAGATGCCGCTCCTCCTCAAGGGGGAACCGGGGACGGGGAAGACGATGCTGGCCTATGCCATCGCGGAGAGCCTCGGTATGCCCCTGATCATCCTGAATGTGAAATCGAGCATGAAGCTGGTGGACGCGCTCTACCAGTACGACACACTGACGCGGCTCAACGACAGCCGCTTCAGTGACTCCATCAGGGATGTCAGCAATATCGAAGAGTATATCAAGATGGGAAAGATCGGGCAGGCCTTTGTCTCGGACACCAGGACGGTCCTTTTGATCGACGAGATCGACAAGGCCGACACGGATTTCCAGGACGACATGCTGGACGTCCTGGATCAGATGGAATTCGATATTATGGAGATAGACAAGACCATCTCCGCGAAAAACCGTCCCGTTATCATCATCACCTCCAACGCCAAGAAGGACCTCTCCGATCCCTTCCTCGGGCGCTGCAATTTTCACCACATCGCCTTCCCGGAGGAGGATACCATGCGCAAGATTATCGGTGTCCACTTTCCCGATCTGGGGAGGGAGATCATGGATGCCTGCATCAAGACCTTCTACGGTCTGAGGAAGCTGGAGGGAATAGAGAAAAAACCTGCCACACGGGAACTTATCAACTGGATACGGGCGCTGAAGGCTGACCCCGATTTCAAACTGTCGCTCTTGGAGCAGGGGAATGTGCCCTACTTGGGCGTTCTGTATAAAAAGAGCCCGGACATGAAGGTGGCAAATGAGGCGATTGCGCGGAATCGTGAATAGGATCTGCCATACGGCGGACCCACGGGAGTAAGGATCGTGTTTGTCAGTTTCTTCTATAATCTCAGGGATCGGGGGATCCCGGTAACCCCCACCTCCTTTCTCAGGTTGCAGCGGGCCCTGCGCATGGGGGCTATCCGCTCCCTGAACAACTTCTATGTGGTTGCCCGTGCCGTGCTGGTCAAGAGCGAGCGGTACTTCGACATATACGATCAGGTCTTCGCGTACCATTTCGAAGGGGTGGAACTCCCCGATTTCGAAGACATCGAACTGAGCGAGATGGCGAAGCTGCTCCTGGATGAGTGGCTGAAAAATCCGGAAGGGGTCGCCGCCGCCCTCGGCGTCAACGAGGAGGACCTGAAGAAACTTACCCCCGAAGAGCTGGAACAGTATTTTCTCGATCGTATCAAGGACCAGACCGAGGCCCACCACGGCGGAAACAAGTGGATCGGCACCGGCGGGACCTCGCCCGTGGGACACTCAGGGGTTCATCCCGGAGGGATGCGTGTCGGGGGTGTCTCGCAGAACAAATCTGCGACCAAGGTGGCTCTCGACCGTCGCTACCGTGATTACTCTCAGGAGGGCCCCCTCACCCAGTCACAGATGGGGGAGGCGTTGAAAAAGCTCCGCCGGATGGTCCCCGCCGGGCCTCTGGATATGGTCAACGTGGACAAGACGATTTATCAGACCATGAAGAATGCCGGCGAGATAGAGATCGTCTTCGACCGCCGCCTCTCGGATCGGCTGAAGATCGTCCTGCTGATCGACAACGGCGGCTGGTCCATGGACCCCTATATCCCACTGGTTCAGACACTCTTCGATTATACGCGAAACCAGTTCAAAGACCTCAAGACCTACTTCTTTCACAATACCATCTACGACAGGGTCTGGGCTGATGCCGCCCGGTACCGCAACTCGGAGCTGATCACGGACTTCATCAAGAGAGATCCCGAGACGAGGATAGTCATCGTGGGGGATGCCAGCATGGCCCCCTACGAACTGATGAATGAGGGGGGATCGATCTATTTTGGGGAGCGGTCGCGGAAGTCCAGCATCGAAAACCTCCAGTTTCTCTCCCAGACCTTTCGTCACTGCGTCTGGCTGAATCCGGCTTCCCGGTACGAGTGGTCGGGTACCTGGACCATCGACCAGATCCGGAAGGTATTCCCCATGTTCGAGCTGACCCTGGACGGATTGGACGGCGCCGTGAGTCATCTGATGTCGCGTAATTAAGCCGGAGAGACTACAGAATCTGATTGAGAAACAGTTTTGTACGTTCCTGGATGGGATTTTTAAAGAAGTGTTCGGGCGTTCCCTCCTCTATGATCGCCCCGTAATCCATGAATATGACCCGGTCCGCCACCTCACGGGCGAAGCCCATCTCGTGCGTAACCACGATCATGGTGATCCCCTCCTTCGCCAGCTTGGTCATGACGTCGAGGACCTCCCCGATCATCTCGGGATCTAATGCCGATGTGGGCTCATCGAAGAGCATGATCTTTGGTTTCATCGCCAGCGCCCTCGCGATGGCGACACGCTGCTGCTGCCCCCCGGAGAGCTTGTCGGGATACTCGTTCGCCTTCTCAATAATACCCACCTTGTTGAGTAGTTCCCTGGATATCTCCGCAGCCTCTTTTTTGGAGCGTTTTCGCACAACAACCTGGGCAAGGTTGATATTTTCCAAAACGGTTTTGTGGGGGAAGACATTGAAGGACTGGAAGACCATTCCGATCTCTTCGCGGACCTTGTTTATGTCCGTCTCGGGATCACTGATATCGATCCCGTCAACGATGATGTGGCCGTGGTCTATCTTTTCCAGCTGGTTGATCGAGCGCAGCAGCGTGCTCTTGCCGGAACCGCTCGGCCCGATGAGGACCAGCTTTTCACCGTCGAGGACATCCAGCGACACGTTGTCCAGGGCCTTCAGTTGCCCGAAGTACTTGTACACCTCTCGCATCTCGACCATGACGGAATTGTTATCTGTTGGCACCGACCCTGTCCTCCATGATGCTGATAAGTTTTGACAGAAAGAGCGTGATAATCAGATAGACGAGGGCGACCATCGTATAGGTTTCAAAGTAGTTGAACGATTCTGCGGCAAATTCGCGCCCCCTCCTCAGAAGATCGGATACGGCAAGGATGGATACCAGGGACGAATCCTTCAGGAGCGCCACAAACTCGTTGCCGATGGGGGGGAGGATGGTCTTGATGGCCTGTGGCAGTATCACGTGACGCATGGCCTGCGACGAGGTCATCCCCAGGGAGCGGGCCGCCTCCATCTGCCCGCTGGAGACCGATTCGATCCCTGCGCGGAAGATCTCCCCCATGTATGCCCCGTAACAGACCGCCATCGCGATGATCGCGCTGGCCATGGCAGGCACATTGATGATGCGCCCCAGGGCGAAATAGATATAGAACAACTGGACGAGGAGGGGGATTCCCCGGATGATCTCCACATACAGCGACGCGATCCCGCTGAGGATCCTGTTCTTCGATATCCTCCCGAGACCGGTAAAGAGCCCTATGATCAGGTCCAGGACGATCGACGCTGTCGTGACCTGGAAGGTCACCAGGATCCCATCTGGAAGAAATTTCAATATCCTCCAGTAGGGATCCGGGCTAAAGATTACCAGATAGGCAACTATAGCGATAGCGCCTATGAAAGAAAACCTCCACGCCGTAAACAATCCCACATCTTCCTTGCTGGGGATCGCGGCGCCATCGCCGACCGCTATGACCGGCCGTGGAGTCTCTTTTTTCTCTTTCTTGTCTTTTATCTCAACCACTTATCTTCCAACTGCTTGTTGATACCTTTTTCCTGTACGGCCTTGATACCCTTGTTGATCAGATCAAGCAGTTTCTGGTTGTCCTTCTGTACCACGATACCGTAGTATTCCGTCGTCAGAACTTCCCCCACTATCTTGAACTTTTCCTTGTACTCATCCTGCTGGAGCGCGTACTGCGCGGCCACCGGGGTATCGCAGACGACGCCGGCGATGCGGCCCACGGCCATATCTTCAAAGGCCAGACCGATCTCGTCATAGCTCTTCAGCTCCACTCCCTCTGACTTCTCGATCTCGCGAGCGCCTGTCGTGCCTATCTGGGCACCCACACTCTTTCCGGCCAGATCGGCGATCATGACGGCACCCGATTCTTTCGGAACGATGAGCACCTGACCGGCATTGATGTAGGGATCGGAGAAGCTCATGGTCAGCTTACGCTCGTCGGTAATGGTTACGGAGGATATGATGGCGTCATATTTTCCGGCGGCGATACCGGCGAAGATCCCATCCCACGCGGTGCTTTTGAATTCCACCTTGAAACCCGCCTCCTTGGCCACGGCATTGAAAAAATCAATGTCGAAACCAACGATATCCTTGTTCTCGTTCACCATCTCCATCGGGGGCCAGGTGGCATCCGTGGCGCAGGTGATGGTCGTGGTATCCTCTGCCGCGCGCTGACACCCACCGAGCGAGAGTACAACAAATCCGGCGATTACCAGTAAGGCAATAATTATACGGTTACTTTTCATTTTTTCCTCCTTTTTTAATAAGCTGGGTATTGTTGGCAGTAGTTACTATTGAGGCGGGGCGTTGTCAAGACAAAAAGCCGGGGAGTGTTTTTGGTTGCTTTTCGAAAACTCAAGCGATATAAGGCGATTCTGCCTGAAGGAGGGCAGAATACATGACACGTTCGCCGGGAAAGATGCGCAGACTGGGGGCTGATCTTCTGCTCCTCCTAACCACATTGTTCTGGGGGGTCACCTTCGTCGTGGTCAAGCAGGCCGTGGAACAGGTGGGGGTCTTCCTCTTCCTGTCACAGCGTTTCGTCCTGGCGTTTCTGGTCCTCCTGGTGATCTGTCTGGTCGCACGGCGGCCGGTCAGAAGGGAAGACCTCACGAGGGGCGTGGTCCTCGGTGCTTTGCTCTTCGGCGCGTTTGCGTTTCAGACCATGGCACTTCTGCATACCACCGCCTCGAACACCGCCTTTCTGACGGGTCTCAACGTCGTTCTCGTGCCAATCATCGGTGCCGCCTTCTTAAGACACGCCGTGACCATCAACATGAAATTGGGGGTTGTCCTGGCCACCGCGGGGCTGTTCCTCCTCTGCACGAACGGGAACTGGGGTTTCAACAGAGGTGACATACTCGGGATCACCTGCGCGATCTGTATCGCGCTGCACCTCATCTTCACCGGCAGATTCGCGCGGACGAGCGATGTGTACTGGCTGACAACGATACAGATCGGGATCGTGGGGCTGTTGAGCTCTCTGGTGGCGTATGGTGAAGGGAGTGAAATCCTGGTCTGGCACCCGGAGATACTCTGGGCGCTGGTGATCTGCGTCCTTTTCGCCACGATCTTCGCCTTCCTGGTCCAGACCTCCATGCAGCGCTTCACGAGCCCGACTCACACGGCGCTGATTTTCTGCATGGAGCCGGTATTCGCGGCGCTGTACGCCTACTGGGCAATCGGCGAGCGGTTCGGTGCCCGGGGTCTCATCGGGGCCGCCCTTATCCTGACGGGTATGGTTATCTCCGAGATCTCGTTCCCGGGTTACTTCTTCAGCAGGGGCCGCACCGGCGAACTGGATTAAGGGCCCTCATTCACTTCGCGATTTCATAGAGGATGATCGCAGCGGCGACCGACAGGTTCAGGGATTCCACATCCCCCTGTCCCGGAATCGAGACAAGCTGATCGGCACATCCTGTCAACTCCTCCGACAGGCCGTCCGCTTCCTGCCCCAGCATCACTATCTTTCTGCCCGTCTTCTTCATTTCGCCCGGCGGGATGCCCCCGCGCGGGACCATTGCCACCAGCCGGTATCCCATCCTCTCCGCGAACCCGCGTATCTGTTCGGAATTGACAGATTGATATATATCTGTTGTGAAGATCGCCCCGGCGGACGCCCGTATCGCCTTCGTGTTGAAGGGATCAACGCAGGAGGGACTCAGGATCAGCTGACTGATCCCGAACCAGGAGCTTGTGCGCAGAATGGTTCCCAGATTCCCCGGATCGGACACCCGGTCGAGGTACAGCAGGGTATCGGGGGGCGCGCCATCCAGATCGGAGAAGGCGACCTCTCCCCTGCGGCAGATCATCATGACCCCCTGCGGCGTTTTCTCCGTGGAGATCTCCGCCAGTACACTAGGGGAGCATTCGTAGACCGGCAGGTCATCGGGGAGGATATCGACAACCGCCTCAAGATGATCTCTGTCCGTCATAACCTCTACTATCGGATGACGGGTTGTCTGGGTGGCGGCCTCAAGCGCGTTGAACCCCTCGGCGACAAACACCCCCTCTTTCTCCCGGATTTTTTTCCGGTGCAGGCTCCGGACCCATGTCCGGTGGCCCTTCGACAGCTGAAACACGCCCACTTGCACAACCTCCCCTGTATCCCGTCGCGAGTCGCCCCCAGAAAGCTATATAGCGCCCGCGTCCCTATTACAACCCCGTTCCGCCCCTCCGCAGGGAGGATCGCCCGGAGCCCTCTTTACCGAATAGCAGCTTAACCAATACGTACGTGCGATTCGGCTATGGTATTCTACGAAACCGTCCCCTTTCGGTCTTATCGTACGTATCGAGGTCTGGCGTCAGGATTACAACCGTATGATCGTCCTTCATCCAGAGCGATGTCGCGGCCGAGAGGATAGAATACCATATGCCTATTCGATTTCCACTGTTATCGAACATGGCAAATCCATGTTGGATCCGGGCCTTCATCTGCATATTTGAGACGAGGTCATCTAGTGTCTGAGATGTCATCTCAACCTTTTTCCACAGAGTAGAGTCCAGGGTATAGGCCTTGCTGAGCCCCATAATAGCGTTGGGGTGCACATCCGAGCCGCTTATATAGTAATTGAGGCTGGAATCGATTTGATATTTTTCAAAGGATTCTGTCACGTCCCCGTCAGGCATGATTCTGCCATAATTCCTGCCATGCGGACCGGCACATCCCGCTGATGCAAGAAGCACCAAGGTGCACATGATAAAGAATGTTCTCTTCCAGAGGGTCTGCATTGTTCTTTCTCCTGCCCGGGATATCTTTTCCCCTGTTGTTTTTCTTAAAATAAATCTCTTTTAGATACGAGAAGTATAGGAGAGGCGGGCCTCCCTGTCAATGGGCAAACGTAGTGAAAAATTGATCACATACAAGCAGAGGTTTGATGGAGACTTGCCGACAGCGTCAGAATGACATGGGCATGCCATGATGACGCTCAGGGAGTACCTTTCTGAAATACCACGGAAAACACTGTGCATCCGCCGCGCCGGCGTGTCATTCGGACACGACAATCAGCTTTTTTGATCATCAGCGATCTGCCTTCCCGACAGCCCCAGCCATAACCTGCTATAATATATGAATAATCATTCCGTATGCGCGGGATGACTCAGATTGGCATGATTAGTGTAACTAGGGATTACAAAAGGCGAGGCGGAGTAGGCATTATATCCCCATGAAACAGAGGCACGGCGTACATTCCGGAGTAACCGGTATGCCTGACGAAAGGGTCTTCTTTGTCGGCGCCACTTCACGAAGGGGAAATTTAGACTTTTCATACGGAGCTGACACAGTGTTGTACCATTTTGCGCGGAGGATTCTTCTCTAAATTTCCCCTTTTCGGGATTCATACTTTTCCAGGAGGGTATTAAAATATCATGATGACTTCAGGACAGTACAGAGACATTCTGGATAATCTCAATCTGGATGTCTATATACAGGGGAACAAGACGGTAAACGCATATGATAATCCGGTTCTCTGCCAATCCATTGATACGGTAGCCAGGACATATGAAATGGCCCAGATGCCGGAGCACGAAGAGATCGTAGTCGCGAGATCCCATATCACCGGTTCCAGGATCAACCGATTCAACCACATCAGCCAGGACATCGACGATCTGATAAAAAAGACGCAGCTGAATCAGCTGTTCAACGGCAATAATGGGCATTCCTTCTATCGCACCCTGGGGATGAACACGTTAAACGCCCTTTCCATAACAACCGGGGATATCGATTCCGCCCACGGGACCAATCATCACGGACGTTTCCTCAAATACCTTGAATATATCCAGGAGAATGATCTGGCCTGTGATGGTTCGCTGGTCGACCCGCGGGGGAACAAATGGCTCCCCCCCACCGGCAACCGAACGCCGAACTCCTGCTGCACGCGGTGGATGAGACGGCCAACGGGGTTATGCTGCGCGGGGCGAAGGCGTGCGAGATAAGCGCTCTGAATTCCCATGAAATAATCGTCATACCGACCACGAGCATGACAAAGCGGGACGACGCCTATGCCATCTTCTTTGCGCTGCCGAGTGACGCGGAAGGGGTAACCTTCGTTATAGACTCCGAATCTCACAGCGCAACAAGGTCAGAAGACAGCATTGTGAACAGGGCGGCCACAGCGTTTCGGGAGCATGAGGCGCTGTGTGTCTTCGATGATGTGATTGTACCCTGGGAACGGATATTTATGTACCGGGAATTCGAATTTTCCGAGCAAATGGCAGACCTATACAGGTTTTCATTTTGCTTTGATGCGTAAGCGCCGGACATGGGGTCATGGGGAAGAGGCGGGGCCGAATCTTTATATCTGATGGTTCATGAGGTCACCGAATGTGAAGAACGAAGATTTGGCCCCTCCTTCACCTGTGACCCCCTTTCCCTCCCCCCGGAGACCGTTCGGCACAGTCACCCCCGTAAGGTGTAGGGACAAAGTCAGGGCGAGAGGCCTTGTGTGCCATGCCGCTCCTCGGAAGCATGTGTGGAGAAAAAACCATCCGTTACCAGGGCGAATATTCAACTGTGGAAAATTTCTTGACAAAGGATTCTCGGGATGTCATGTTCCGTTTGTTTCCCGTGGGGGGATGGATGTTTCATGTTGAAGACACCTGGAGGTACTGAACGAAAGGGTGGGCGCTGGCCCTCTTTTTCGAAAAATAAAGGAGGATGGAATGAAAATAGTTGTCGGCTACAAAGAATCAAAACTGTCAAAGGCGATTCTGGATACGGTAAAGCAGCACGCAAAGGCCTTTGATGCGACAGTCTACCTTATCTTTTCTCTTGAAGGTGGGTCGGGCGAGAAAATCGAAGAAATCGATAAGGCAAAAAGCGAACTGAGTTACGCCGAAAGCGTACTGAAAGAAGCGGGAATCAAGGTTGAAGCAGAGCTGCTGATTCGCGGCCTTTCGCCCGGTGAGGATATTGTCGACTTCGCAAAGGACAAGGAGGCCGATGAGATCATCGTGGGCGTCAAGATGAAGTCAAAGGTAGGCAAATTTCTCCTCGGATCAACGGCCCAGTATGTTATTCTCAACGCCGACTGTCCCGTTGTAACCATTAAATCGTAATAAGAAACCGATCGGGGGAAATCTTCACGGCACGCGCACAGCAGGCCGGTGATTTCCCCCTTTCAATGCAGCCATCACCTCCGTGAAAAATTCTCTCAGATTGCTGGCGAAGGTGAGTTTCTCAGATGATCCCCCGTTCAGAACAAACGATCGTTGCCGCTATTTTTCTCTCCCCCAAAATGTGCTACAAGAGGGGAAGGAGCGTGTATGAATCGGTATAATGTGTTGATCATCGGATCGGGGCCGGCCGGACTTTTTGCCGCGCTCTGGCTTGAGCGCCTGGGCATCGACAGGGTCGCAATCGTCGATCGGCACCCCTATCCCGCCGGAGGACTGCTCAACGACGGCAAACTGAATTTCGACTATCGCATCGGGATCGACCTGGATGAGCTTCGGATCGATCGCGCCGCGGCAGAGGGGCTGATGGACGAAATCAGGCAGGTTCTCACGCGCTTTCCCCGCTGTCAGCAGGTAACCTTTGTCGATCATAACGAAAAGATCCAGGGATTGAGAGATATCGCCGAAGAGCACGACGCCCAGTTCATCGCGCCGGAGCAGTGGCACTGGGGAACCGACAACGGCAAGGCGGCAGTCGACTATTTGAGAAGTTACCTCAAAAAGACGGACTTCCTGCTGGGGACGGAGGTGTCCTCCATCGAGAAGGATGGCGAGGGGTATCGCCTCATCGGCAGCCGCGATCAAGAAAAGGTGAACTATACGGCCAGGGTCGTCCTTGCCGCCCCGGGACGGAGCGGGGCCTACTGGTTCCGCGACACGGCGAAACGGCTGGGCATTGAGCATAACTTCGGCCCGATCGACGTGGGAATCCGGCTTGAACTCAACAGAAAATTCTATGACACCATCACCGATATCGTGTACGACCCCAAGTTCATTTTCCGCACCGCGAGACATGGCGACAGGGTCAGGACCTTCTGCACAAACCCCGGCGGCCGGGTCCGGGTGGAAGACTACTTCCAGTTCAAGCTGGTAAACGGTGACGCCCTCTCCGGCAGAAAGACGAAAAATACGAACTTCGCCCTGATCAATACCATCGCCCTCACCAAGCCCTTTTCCGATACGACGGAATTCGGCCAGATCATCGCCAAACAGTTCTTCCTGCTGGGCGGGGGCAAACCGGTCGTCCAGAGGATAGGGGACTTCCGGGAGGGGAGAAGAAGCTCCGTATCAACCTTTAATAGCGCCACCCGTCAGTTCGGGCTGTGCAAGGCCACCTGCAATGCCGCCCCCGGAGACATCACCCTGGGGATGCCCGCCCGTATCATTGACAATCTCTGGGAATCTCTCAAGAAGCTCGACAAGATCGCCCCCGGTATCCTCCACCCGTCCACGCTCATGTACGCGCCGGAGATCAAGTT
>JAUSPK010000097.1 GCA_030655735.1 Syntrophales bacterium
GAGATAAAGGCGGACAGCGACACTAATCAAAAAAACAAAGCAAAATATCGGGACGGAAAGACGCATTTTGATTCGTTGAACAAGAAATTTAAGGAAAACGGCATTGACTGGAAATACCATTTCTACTTTTTATCGCCGGAAGACAGAACAGAGTTTTTTCAGGCTGTTCGTGATGGTCGGTATAAAAACTGGAAATCCGGATTGATGCAGGGATTAGCTAGTAATGGTAGTTAAGCCGATTTCGCATGGGGTTGCCCCCTCACCCGCCAACTGATTAGTCGGCAATCTGCCTGCTCTCTGGAATGCGAAGCTATTCCACCGTGCACGTGTTAAGCCAAGATAATTATAAGGAGAGTTTATTTTGTTTAAATCAGGTTATATAGGAATCATAGGAAAGCCGAATGCGGGGAAATCCACGCTCATGAATCTCGTGGTGGGTGAAAAGATAGCGATCAGCACCCATAAGCCCCAGACGACCAGGAACAGAATCATGGGGATCAGGACCACCGAGGCAAGCCAGTTTATCTTCCTGGACACCCCGGGGATACACAAGGCGAGAACACCGCTCAACCGCCAGATGGTATCGACCGCGATGAGCGTCTTCAACGATGTAAACGTACTGCTTCTTCTCACCGATGCCGGGGCGCCCATAGGCAGAGACGACACCTTTATCCTCCGATCACTCAAGGACATACCGATACCGGTCGTCCTCGTTATCAACAAGATCGATCTGATAGGCAAAGAAAAACTGCTCCCCATGATTGATGAAGTGAGCCGCCTTCATCCCTTCGAAGAGGTCGTTCCCATCTCCGCCCTGAAGGGATTTAACGTCGACCGCCTCCTGGACGTCATCGGAAAGATCCTTCCCGAAGGCCCGCACTACTTCCCGGACGACATGATAACGGATCGCCCCGAACGCTTCCTCGCGGCCGAGATGATCCGGGAACGAATAACCCTCCTGACCCACAAAGAGGTCCCCTACTCGACCGCCGTCGTAATCGACTCCTTCAAGGAAGATACGGCGAAGGGGCTCTTGCGGATACAAGCAACGATACATGTGGAAAAGGACTCCCAGAAGGGTATCATCATCGGCAAAAAGGGGAGCATGCTGAAGAGGATCGGGACCGGCGCACGGCTGGAAATAGAACGATTTTTTGATACCAAGGTATACCTCGAACTGTTCGTCAGGGTGCAGCCGAACTGGGCGCAGGATTCTAGAATGCTTGGAGAATTCGGATATCCGAATGAATAGAGGACGGAGATAGATGAAACCCATAGTAGCAATTATCGGCAGGCCGAATGTCGGGAAATCAACCCTGTTCAACCGGTTGTCCGAAATCAAGAAGGTCATCGTCATCGACCAGCCGGGGGCCACACGGGACCGGAATTACGCCGATTCCAACTGGAACGGCAAGACCTTTATGATCATCGACACAGGGGGATTTGAACCCGTCACCAGCGAAAGGATGCTCATACAGATGCGCGAGCAGACAAACCTGGCTATCGAGGAGGCCGATGCCATCATCTTTCTGCTGGACGGACGGGAAGGTCTTACCCCCGCGGATATTGAGATTACACAGATCCTCCGAAGAACGGAGAAACCCGTCTTTTACACCGTCAACAAGATCGACAATGTCGGGAAGGAAGGGCTGACCTTCGATTTCTACCGACTGGGCATCGATCGGATCTATTCCATCTCCTCTCAGCACGGGCTCGGCGTGGGTGATCTGCTGGACGACGTCGTGGAACACCTTCCGGAGGTCTCCGCTGAAGAAGAGAAAGAGGAACGGATACGGATAGCCGTAATCGGAAAACCCAACGTCGGAAAATCTTCTCTTATTAATAAGATCCTCGGCTATGAACGCACGATCGTCAATCCCACGCCGGGGACCACGAGGGATTCCATAGACACCTCCTTTGACCTCAATGACAGAAAATATCTCTTAATAGACACCGCCGGGATACGAAAGAAGAGCAAGGTCAGCCTGCAGCTGGAGAAATACAGTGTGCTGGAAGCGATCAAGACGCTGAGTCGATGCGATATCGCCCTCATGATGATAGACGCGCAGGAAGGCGTCACCGAGCAGGACACAAAAATAGCCGGCCTGGCCTATGAGAGAGGCGTTGCCTGCATCCTCATACTCAACAAGTGGGACCTGATCGAAAAGGACAATGCCACGATCGGCACACACGTACAGCACGTCAAAGACAGCCTCAAGTATCTGGATTTTGCCCCCATCATATCCATATCGGCGCTATCCGGGCAGAGGGTGACCAAGGTATTCGACCTTATCAACACCGTTTACGATCAGTACACGCAAAGGGTTTCCACCGGCATCTTAAACACGAAGCTTGAGGAGTTTACGACAAAGCTTCCTCCTCCACGCTATCGGAACAGGCCCAACAAGATAAACTACGCGACACAGATATCCACCAAACCCCCCACCTTCGTATTTTTTGTCCGTGAGCCGAAGGGCATGCACTTTTCCTACGAACGGTATCTGTCCAACAGAATTCATGAAGAGCTGGGTTTCGAACATACCCCGGTCAGGATCATATTCAGAAAAAAGGGGGGAGAACGAAACTGAAAGAGGAACGAATATGCGTCCCATGAGACTGTTCCTATTCATCCTGGCCCTGTTTCTGGTCGCAGGACCTCCATTATCCGCAGGAGCGGCCGAAAACCCTGGCACCGTCAAAATAGGGGTGTATCTGCCCATGACCGGACCCATGGCGGCTCAGGGACAGGCCGAGTATGCCGGGATCAGGGTCGCACACAAGATGAAACCGATGGTCCTCGGGACAAAGGTAGAGCTGTTTCTGGCAGACACCACCGCAGAGAATATCGGAACAGCGGGAGCCGCTGAGCGCTTAATCAAGGAACATAAGGTCCACGCGCTGATAGGGGAACCGCTGGGCGACGATCCGCTTGGAGGAATCTCCCTCGCCGAAGGGGCGAGAAAGCCCACTGTTATTCCTTCCACGCAGTCTCCGGCGACAGGAGACAAACGATACGCGTTCCATGTAGGTCTCACCAATGCCCTCCAGGGTGCGGCCGCGGCCCGATACGCATCTTCTTATCTCAAGATGGGGAAAGCGGCCCTCCTCATGGATATAGAACGGGATGATTCCATAGACCTTTCAAATATCTTCATGGAACGTTTTATGGCGATGGGGGGGCAGATGGTTGGAGTAGCTTACTGCCGAACGGGGGACAGAGATTTTACCGCCCAGCTCTTATCGATAATGGCGGCAAAGGCCGACGTCCTCTATCTGCCGGTCTCTTACCCCGAGATTGCTCGTATATGCAGGCAATCCACTGATATGGGAATCAATATCCACATCATCGCTTCAAACAGCGCCCACACCCCCGGGCTTATCACTGCGGGAGGTGAATATGTGGAAGGGGTCATACTGACCACTGATTTTGTGAGCGAGGGCGCACCCGCAGATGTCGCCACGGCATACTTCGATGCGTACAAAAAGGAAACCGGCACCCGCGCGGGGCGATTTGACGTCCTGGGAGCGGACGCATATTTCTTGTTGCTTGATGCCATACAAAGGAGCCGATCCACAGCAGGATCAAAGATGCGCCAGGCCCTTGCGCGCACCAAAGGTTTCAGGGGGATATCCGGTGTGATGGATATAGACAGGGAAGGCAATGCGGTAAAAGGTGCTGTGATGCTGCAGATACAAGGAGACGAGTTCCGGTACCTGGAAACACTGCGGCCCGGCAAAGGGCCGGGACAGTAACCTCTAGAAACCGAGATACGCCTTCTTGACCCCCTCATCCGCAAGGAGGTTTTCCGATGAATCCGTGAGGGTTATACGGCCATTTTCCATAACATAGCCCCGGCTGGCCACCTTCAGCGCCAGGTTCGCATTTTGCTCCACGAGAAAGACCGTCGTATTGCTTTCCGCATTTATCTTAACTATTATCTCAAATATCTGTTTGACAATGAGGGGGGCCAGGCCCAGCGAAGGCTCATCGAGGAGGAGAAGTTTGGGGCGTGCCATAAGCGCCCGGGATATGGCCAGCATCTGTTGTTCTCCCCCGCTCAGGGTACCCCCGGCCTGGTGACGTCTCTGTGCAAGGATGGGGAACAGTTCGAACACGTATTCCATATCCCTCTTTATCTGTGCCTTGTCCTTTCTCAGGAAGGCGCCCATATCAAGGTTCTCCGAGACCGACAGATAGGGAAAGATGCGGCGGCCTTCCGGTACCTGACAGATACCGAGAGAAACGATTCGGTCCGGCTCCATGTGCGTGATCGGCTGACCCATGAACAATATTTCGCCCGACCGCGGCGGGACAATACCGCATACGGCCATAAGCGTCGTGGTCTTCCCCGCCCCGTTCGCACCAATGAGGGTAACGATCTCCCCTTCCGCTATCTCTATAGTGACATCCTTGAGGGCCTGGATGTTTCCGTAAAAGGTCTGTACGCTCTTGAGTTTAAGCATCCGTCTCTTCCCCGAGATAGGCCTTGATGACAGCCGGGTTATTCCGTATCTCCTCCGGGGTGCCCTGCGCGATCTTCTTGCCGTAATCCACTACAAATATCCGATCCGACAGGCTCATCACCAATTTCATATCGTGTTCTATCAGGAGTATGGATATCCCCTCTTCATCTCGAATACGTTTTATCAGTTTGTCAAGGTCTCTTGTTTCGTTGGGGTTCATACCGGCGGCGGGTTCATCCAGGAGGAGCAGAAAGGGTTCCGTAGCCATCGCCCTGGCTATCTCCAGGCGTCTCTGAGCCCCATAGGGGAGGTTCTTGGCGAATTCATTCACAAACGGGTCGAGGCCTATCTTCTCCAGGATGGCGTAGCTGTCCATGACCGCTGCCTTCTCTTCCCTCATGGTTGATCTACCCCTGAGGACCGCTCCCAGCACACCCGCGCGCATGCGGCAGTGACGCCCGATCATTACATTCTCAAGTACTGTCATATTGGGAAATAAACGGATATTCTGAAAGGTTCTGGCCAGGCCTTTTTCGGTAACCTTGTTCGGTTTTAGACCGTTTATCCGCTTCGGTCTGTCTTTCCCCTGTGGGAATATGAGCACATCGCCCTCTGTCGGGGGATAGATACCCGTTATACAGTTGAAGAAGGTGGTCTTTCCCGCTCCGTTCGGACCGATAAGCGCGACGATCTCGTTTTTCCCGACGTCCAGATCCACGGCGTCAAGGGCCCTCAGCCCCCCGAAATTCATGCCAAGATCTTGAACTTTTAGTACCGGTTCCATATCTCATCAACCCTTTTTGGTTTCCGTCACACCCTCAAATTTATACGTGCGGCGTACATTGGGGATAAGCCCGCCCGGACGAAAGACCATCATTACAACAAGCAGTACACCAAACGCCAGCATCCTGAACTCGGAAAACGCGCGCAGGTATTCAGGCATCAGTATCAGGACAAGTGCTCCGGCGATAACACCGAGTATTGATCCCATGCCCCCCAAGACGACGATACACAGGATGATGATCGATTCCCAGATGGTAAAACTAGCAGGATTGACAAAGGTTGTCTTTGCGGCGAATACGACGCCGCTCATCCCCGCCCATGTCGCACCGAGAGCGAATGCCGTCAGTTTTGTCTTTGCCTTGTCGATCCCCATGGCCTGGCAGGCGGTTTCATCTTCCCTGAGCGCGATCCACGCCCTGCCGATCCGGGAGTCCTGCAGGCGGTTGACGACAAAGATCGTGAAGAGACACAGTCCAATCATGATATAGTAGATATATATCGTAGCGGCATGGACCGACAGATCGATCCCAAGCAGGGACGGCCTCGGAATATTGGCAATACCGCTGGGCCCGAAGGAGAATTCATTCCAGTTTTCCAGGATAATGCGTATGATCTCACCGAACCCCAATGTCACGATGGCGAGATAGTCTCCACGAAGCCGGAGCACAGGGAAGCCCAGCAGTATTCCGAAGGTGGCCCCCAGGGCGGCCCCTATGGGGAGGACCATCCAGAAACTCAAGCCGAAATGGTAATTTAACAAGGCATAGGCATACGCACCCACCGCATAAAAGGCGACATATCCCAGGTCGAGGAGACCCGCCAGACCGACGACAATATTGAGGCCCAGCCCCAGCATAACGTAGATCAGCGCCGTTACCATGATATTGGTCTGATACAGGGAAAAGATGAACGGGAAGACAAGGGCACATATTCCGAGTACAGCCAGTGTCGGTCTATATATCGCCTTCTTCTCCAGAATTCGCTGGGCCAGGGGGATTGTCTCCTCCCCTCCTACCTCAGCCTTTTGGGTGCCAAGCTCCTTTCGCCTGATGAAATAATGCCAGACAAAGGAGAGGATGAAGCTTCCGACACCGATCAGCAACATATTCCTCCAGCGCCATTCCACGATACGCTCCACCGGATTGACACGGATCACCATAATGGGAAACGTGAGAAACATGAACCATACGGACACCAGAACGGCTTTTTTTATCTGATCAAATGTAATCAACTGCCAAGACCCTGTAATAATGGTTATAATTTATGTTTCTCGGACCGTCCCAGGATGCCCTGGGGCCTGAAGATCAGGATAAGCACCAGGAAGAGAAAGGCGAACACATCCTCATAATCGCTCGAGACATATCCGGTCGCGAAACTTTCCGTCCAGCCCAGGACAAAACTGCCGAGAACGGCCCCGGGGATACTTCCAATCCCCCCCAGCACCGCGGCGACAAATGCCTTGATACCCGCTATGAAACCGACATAAAAATTGATCATACCGACATGAGAGGCTATCAGAACGCCCCCTATTGCCGCCGTCGCCGAACCCACGACAAAGGTAACGGAGATAACGTGGTTCACATTGATCCCCACCAGCATCGACATCGTCTTGTCCTGAGACGCGGCCCGCATCGCCTTGCCAATATTCGTAAATTTTATCATGATGGTCAGAAGGACCATGACGATAGCCGTTGTTATGAGGATAACGATCTCCGTCGAACCGATGATGTGCGCGTACGGCTCCATAAACTCAAAGTCGGGGATCAGGTTCGGGAAGGGCAAAAAATCTGAAGTCTGCGCCAGGAGCACGTAATTCTGGAGGAAGAGAGACATCCCGATGGCGCTGATGAGGGCCGAAAGGCGCGGCGCGTTGCGCAGCGGCTTATAGGCAATCTTTTCCACGGTATAGCCGTAGGCAGCCGAATATATAACGGCAATGACACCCGCTATCACAAGAATGGCAATCGTGTTCATCCCCATGAGGGTAAGAACCGATATCACAATCAGCGCCGTAAATGCACCGATCATATAGATTTCACCATGGGCAAAATTGATCAGTTCTATGATGCCGTAGACCATGGTGTAGCCAAGGGCGATAAGGGCGTAGATGCTTCCACGGGTAAGACCGCCCAGAAAGAGCTCCAGGAAATAATCCATCGTAAATAAATCTGCCTCCCAACACGTGAGCCGGGTTCTGCCAGCGTGGCAAGCATTAAAATCGGGGGGCCAGGCCCTTCAAGCCTCCCCCCCGATAAGATTGAAATCTACACATTTCTGTTGTGTCGTATGTGTTACTTCACTTCGACATACACACCCTTTTGCACCTGGTAGATGGAGAAGCCGATCCCGATGGCATCACCCTTGTCGTCAAACTTTATCTTTCCCAGGGGCGTTTCAACATACTCGGTCTTCAGGGCCTTTGAAACCTTTTCATAGTCGGTTGATCCCGCCTTTTCGATCGCGTTCAACAGGGCCTGTGTCGCGGCATAGGCATTGAGGAAGAACGCGCCCGGATCGGCGCCGTATGCCTTCTTGTGCGCCTCGATAGCGGCAATCGCCAAAGGATTGCTCGATGTATCTCTCGGGCCGGTGGCATAGACACCCTCCGCATACTTGCCGGCCACCTTGATAAAGGTATC
>JAUSPK010000145.1 GCA_030655735.1 Syntrophales bacterium
ATGACGGGATCAATAACCGGGTTGAACGAATGATGGCGGACGGGCTTGTAGGAGAAGTCGAACGGCTTCTGGAGATGGGGTATGACGAATCGGCACTCCCCCTGCAATCCATGACCTACCGGAATGTGATCTCCTATATCCGAGGGAACCAGAGCCGGCAGGATATGGTGAGGCTGATCAAACGCGATACGAGGCACTACGCGAGGCGCCAGCTGACATGGTTCAGAAGAGACCCGGCCATCAAATGGTTTGCCCCTCAGGATGAAAATATGATAAGCAGGGCAGTCAAATCACGGGTTTTGGGGCCTTGCTGACACCCAGAGCTCGAAACTCAAGACGTAAGAAGGACGTGTTATGGCAAGAGAAGAACTTAGTAAGGTATATGAATCTCGAGATGTTGAAGAAAAGTGGTACCAACGCTGGCTCGACGAAGGGCTGTTTCATGCCCAGGACGCCAGCGACAAAGAATCCTTTTCAATAGTGATTCCCCCGCCGAATGTTACCGGGATACTTCACATGGGGCACGCACTGAACAACACCCTTCAGGACATCATTGTGCGTTACAAGAGAATGCAGGGCTACAATACGCTCTGGATGCCCGGAACCGATCATGCGGGGATAGCCACCCAGAACGTGGTGGAGCAGGAACTGGCCCGGGAGGGGAAATCGCGGCATGATATCGGGAGGGAAAAATTTATAGAGAGGGTATGGGAGTGGAGAAAGAAGTACGGCGGCGTCATCATAAATCAGCTGCACAAACTGGGATGCTCCTGTGACTGGTCCCGGGAAAGATTTACCATGGATGAGGGCCTGTCCCGGGCGGTGCGGGAGGTCTTTGTCCGACTCTACAATGACGGCCTCATATATCAGGATGATTACATAGTAAACTGGTGCCCGCGTTGTCATACGGCCATATCCGACCTCGAGGTTGAATACGCGGAAGAGGCGACGAGCCTCTGGCACATACGCTATCCCTATGCGGACGGTAAAGGAGAGATCATCGTCGCCACCACCCGTCCCGAGACCATGCTGGGCGATACCGCCGTCGCAGTCAACCCCGATGACGAACGGTATACTGACCTCATAGGGAAGGATGTTATCCTCCCCATCGTGAATAAACGGATACCGATCATAGCGGATGACTACGTCTCCAAAGAGTTCGGAACCGGCGCGGTGAAGATAACACCGTCGGCGGACCCCAACGACTTTGCCATGGCGCAGCGGCACGATCTCGAGGTGATCACCATCATGGATGGCGATGCCATTATCAATGAGAATGGGGGGGTCTATCAGGGACAGGACTGTTACACATGCAGGACAAATATTGTGGAGGATCTCAAAGCGGGCGGATATCTTGTAAAAACAGAGCCTTATTCACATAACCTGGGGCGTTGCTATCGGTGTAAAACCATTGTGGAACCTGCGGTGTCCAAGCAGTGGTTCGTCAAGGTAAAACCCCTCGCACGGACCGCCATCGCCGCAGTTGTGAAGGGGGACACAAAGATTGTTCCCCCCATGTGGGAGGCCACCTATTTCGACTGGATGGATAACATACGAGACTGGTGCATCTCCCGGCAGATATGGTGGGGGCACCGGATACCGGTGTGGTATTGCGATGAATGCGGCAAAGCGATCGTAGCCACCGAAGACCCCGACCGCTGCCCTGAATGTGGAGGGACTTCTCTCAGGCAGGATGAAGATGTCCTGGATACCTGGTTCAGTTCCGCGCTCTGGCCCTTCTCGACCATGGGGTGGCCCGACAAGACGGAGGCCCTTGAGACCTTCTATCCTACCTCGCTCCTTATTACCGGTTTTGATATCATATTCTTTTGGGTGGCCAGGATGATGATGATGGGACTCTATGTCATGGGGAAGGTCCCCTTCGCGGATGTCTATCTGCACGCCCTTGTTCGCGATGAAAAGGGCGAGAAGATGAGTAAATCAAAGGGGAACAGCGTCGATCCACTCGCAATGATTGACAAGTATGGCTCGGATGCCCTCCGCTTTACCCTCGCGGCCTTTACCGCTCAGGGGAGAGACGTGAAGATGTCTGAGGAACGGATCAAGGGATACGGGCATTTTGTCAATAAGATATGGAACACGGCCCGGTTTTCCCTGATGAACCTTGAAGACTATTCCGGCGAGATCCCACCGGAAAAGGAAACCTTCTCCCTGTGCGACCGGTGGATCAGAGACAGTCTGAACAGCACGGTGATTGATGTAAGGCAGCATCTTGATGGGTACCGCTTTAATGAAGCTGCGGGCAGGATCTATCAGTTTGTCTGGCATGAGTTCTGTGACTGGTACCTTGAGCTGATAAAGCCGGCCCTGTATGACAAACGGCCCCTGCAGGAGAAACGCGTCGCCCAGTATACGCTGCTCACCGTGTTGAAGACAGCGCTCCAGCTTCTCCATCCCTTCATGCCCTTTGTCACGGAGGAGATATGGCAGAAGGTAACTCAGGATGAGGGATCAATCATGGTGAGCAGATTCCCCGAACCGGATGACTCCCTCGAGGACAGAGATGCGCGCGACCGCATGGAGCTCATTCAGAGTATTATAAACAGTATCAGAAATATACGGGGCGTCATGAATATCAGTCCTTCGAGGAAGCTGAAGATACTCATCTCCGTTCCGGACAGCGGTACACTCTCCATTATGGAGACGGGCAGGGAGTATATACTAGACAGCGCGAATCTGGAAGACCTGGCAATAGAGGCCAATGCCCGGGAGCCAAAGGGGTCTGCGACGGGAGTCGTCGGGTCCGTAAGGGTATACGTATTACTGGAGGGTGTCGTGGATGTCGCGGCTGAGAAGGAACGGCTTGAAAGGGAGATCGAAAAACTTGAGAAAGATCTCGGCATCGTTTCCAAAAAGCTGGGAAACCGGGATTTTATGGAAAAGGCGTCCCCGGAGATCGTTAAAAAGGAAGAAACCAAGTTCAACACCCTGAAGGAGAAGAGTCGGGTGCTTGAAGACGCCTTGAACAGGCTTCGTGATATGGCGTGAGGGGTGTCATGGGTTCAGATGTCAGTTTGAAGGAACTGATTCAGAGGGCGCTTGATGAAGACATTGGGTCCGGCGACCTTACCACAACAGCTGTTCTTACCGGCGGAGAGACCGGCGTCGCACAGGCGGTCTCGAAGGCGGATATCATCGTTGCGGGGATTGATGTCTTCAGGGAGGTATTTTACGTCCTGGATCCGTCCCTGGCCTTTGAGGCGTATTCCACCGACGGCCGGGCAGCAGGTAAGGGGGATCTTCTCGCCTGCATCTCGGGTAGTCTGAAGAACATCCTCCTGGCGGAGCGCGTCGCGTTGAATTTTTTTCAGAGGATGTGCGGAATTGCCACGATAACGAACAGATACGTTGAAGAGGTACAGGGTACCGGGGTCAGGATACTGGATACGAGAAAGACCACACCGACCCTAAGGGGCCTTGAAAAATACGCGGTCAAGGTAGGGGGGGGGACGAACCACCGGTTCGGCCTGTATGACGGTGTGATGATCAAGGATAATCACATCAGCGCTGCGGGGTCTATCTCGAACGCGGTACGAAAAGTGACAGGAAGCATTCCCCCCGAAATAAAGATTGAAGTGGAGACAAAGAACCTCCGGGAGGTCGCGGAAGCCCTTGCCGCAAAGGCCGATATCATCATGCTGGATAATATGGGGCAGGGCGAGATGAAAGAGGCGGTCTCTCTAATCGGTGGCAAGGCTCTGGTCGAGGCATCAGGGAATGTCACCCTGTCGAATGTGAGGGAGATTGCAAAGACAGGGGTGGATTTTATATCTGTTGGGGCCCTTACCCACTCCGCACCAGCCGCCGATATATCCCTTGTGTTTGAGAACAAAAAGTGAGGAGTTAGGGGTCAGGGGTACTAACCCGAAACTCGAGACCATGGACCGAAAATTTAATAAAACCAATCTGGAGAAACTCCTTTCCGGTTGCCTCATAGGACACAGAATTCACTTCTTTGATACTATTGACTCGACGAATAGTTATGCGGCCGTGCTTGCCACCGGTGGTGCCCGTGAAGGCGAGGTGGTGATAGCCGACTGTCAGACGGCGGGGAGAGGAAGGCTGAGGGAGAGGGTATGGCAATCACCCCCCGGCAGAAACCTTTACACGTCCATCATATTGCGGCCCGACATACCCCCTGTCTTTGCCCCTGGGCTGACCCTTGTCGCCGGAGTGGCGGTGGCCGAACTGCTGGGTGGCTATTGCCCTGTCTCGCTCAAGTGGCCCAACGATGTCCTGGCGGGGGGGAGGAAGATATCCGGAATACTGACGGAGATGAGAAGCAAGGGATCTAAGGTTGATTTTGTTGTTGTGGGGATCGGCATTAATGTCAATATGGAGCCGGGTGATTTTAGGGAAGAGATTCGCCCCCTGTCCACATCACTGAAGGAACAGACATCAAAGAAGGTTTCACGCCTTGAGTTGACAGCCGGTCTGTACTGCTTGCTGGAGAACTGGTACCGGATCTTCATTGAGAGTGGCTTTGCCCCCGTCAGGGACCGGTGGCTGGAATGTTCCAATATAGTGGGGAAAACTATTGAGGTTACCGACAAAGGTGTTGTACAAAGGGGGAGATGTCAGGGAATAGATGACGAAGGTATGCTTTTGCTCGTCGATGAGAAAAACAGGACGGTTCCTGTACGGTCAGGAGATGTAACTATACAGAAAGACAGGTGATATGCTATGCTTCTGGTTATCGATGTGGGAAACACGAATACCGTTATCGGTATTTATGAGGAGGAGAAGCTCCTGAACCACTGGAGGATTCGTACGGTGGTGGATCATACCATCGACGAATACGGGATGCTGGTACTGAACCTCTACAAGACCAGCAAGGTCGGTTCGCGATCCATCAGCAATATCATCATATCGTGCGTCGTTCCTTCCATGCTGAACATACTGGAACCCCTCTGCCAGAAGTATTTTCATGTTACCCCCCTCATCGTGGGGCCGGGGATAAAGACCGGCATGCCGATATACTACGATAATCCGCGAGAGGTGGGGGCCGACAGGGTCGTCAACGCCGTCGCCGCCCATGAGAAATACGAGGGAGATCTCATCATTGTGGATTTCGGCACGGCAACCACCTTTGATTATGTCACGGGGAAAGGGGAGTACATGGGTGGATGCATAGCGCCGGGAGTTGTTATATCAAGCGAGGCGCTCTTTAAACGGGCCGCCAAGCTGCCGCCGGTTGAGCTGTGCAAACCCCGGCACGTGATTGCCAAGGACACGGTGAGCAGCATGCAGGCTGGCATCGTCTTCGGATACGCCGGCCTTGTGGACGGGCTTGTGAACCGTATCAAAGAAGAGGCACAGACGGAGCCCCTCGTTATTGCGACCGGCGGACTGGCGAATGTCATAGCCGAGGAAACCAGCACCATCAATCATATCGATGAGATGCTGACCCTGGAAGGACTTCGGATAATCCATTCAAGAAACGTGTAGCTCCATCCATTCCTTCAGCGCGACGAGGGAGCGTTCGGCATACAGCCGCCCCCTTTCCCTCTTCGGTCCCCGCCCTTCAAGAGGGACAAAGAGACCGAAGTTCACGTTCATAGGCTGGAAGGTCTTATAATCGGCGTTTGTGATATGGTGGAGAAGCGCGCCCAGGGCGGTTGTCTCAGGGGGGGGTGTCATGTCCTCTCCCGCGATCTGCCGACAGGCGTTTATCCCCGCCATCAGCCCCATCGCCGACGATTCCACATACCCCTCGACCCCCGTAATCTGCCCCGCGAAAAAGATATCGTCGTTGGAGCGAAGTTGCAGTGTCTTCCTGAGCAAGGTTGGGGAGTTTATGAAGGTATTGCGGTGCATGCTGCCGTAACGGGCGAAGTCCGCCTCTCCCAGCCCCGGGATCATTTGAAGTATCCGCTTCTGCTCGGGCCATTTCAGCTTTGTCTGAAATCCCACCAGGTTATAGAGGGTCCCCGTGTTGTTTTCCTGCCGGAGCTGGACCACACCGTGGGGCCGTTTCCCCGTTTTCGGGTCGGTAAGGCCCACCGGTTTCATCGGACCGAAGAGCAGGGTCTTTGGTCCTCTCCTTGCCAGGACTTCGATGGGAAGGCATCCCTCGAAACAGTGCTTGTCTTCAAAATCCCTGAAAGGGACCTCCTCTCCCCCCACAAGCTCTGTCCAGAACCGTTCGTATTCCTCCCTCGTCATGGGACAGTTCAGATAATCCCCTGTGTCGCCCTCCTCGTATCTCGATGCCCTGAAGACTTGAGCGTAGTCGATGGACTCGGCCTCTACGATGGGTGATATGGCGTCATAGAAGTAGAGATATTCATCTCCGGTAAGGGAGGATATCTCCCGTGCCAGGGATTCGGATGTGAGGGGTCCGGTGGCGATAATAACGAGAGAATCTTCAGGTATTCTGGTGATCTCTTCCCTGGATATCCGGATCCTGGCGGACGCGAGCCGGTCTTCAATGTAGCGCGAAAAAAGGGTCCTGTCCACGGCAAGGGCCTTCCCCGCCGGGACGGCCGTGGCGTCGGCGGCCTCCATGATAAGCGAACCCATTATCCGCATCTCCTCTTTCAGGAGGCCGACGGCGTTTCCTGTCGCGTCTGAGCGAAAAGAATTGCTGCATACGAGCTCCGCGAGGAGGGGAGAGGTGTGAGCTGGTGAGAACCGGGAGGGCTTCATCTCGCAGAGGAGGACATCAAACCCCCTTTTGGATAGCTGCCACGCGGCCTCACAGCCGGCAAGACCTCCGCCAATGATTACAATGGGTTTCTGGTTTCTGGTTTTAGGGTGGTTCACTCTTGACCATGTTCCTTGTAGCCGCATTCCTTGTTGGGACACCTCTTCACCAGGCCTTCCCTTCGGGTCAGTTTTTCGACCATGAAGGGGTGTCCGCAGGAGGGACACGGTTCCGGTATCGGTCGGTCCCACAGGGCGTAGGTACACTCCGGATAGCTTGAGCATCCGAAGAAGGTTTTGCCCCTCTTTGAGCGTCTCTCGCAGAGATTGCCGTTGCACCCTTCACGCGGGCATTTCACCCCCGTATCGAGCGGTTTTGTGTGTTTGCAGTCCGGATATCCTGAGCATCCCAGGAACCTTCCGAAGCGGCCTTCCTTTATAACCATGTTTTTACCGCACGCATCACAGAGAATGTCGGTCGAGGGTGCCTCCGCCTTACTGATCACGCCGTTTTCATCCTGCGCGATGTTCCCGGTGTTTTTGCAATCCGGATAGTTGGAACAGGCCAGAAATTTTCCATTCTTCCCCCATTTTATCACCATGGGACTTTTGCACTTGTCGCAGGTAAGATCGGTGGGTGTCTCCTCCCGCTTGATGTCCCTCATCTCTTCGCCAGCCTTTTCCAGTTCCGATTTGAAGGGGGTGTAAAAATCCTCCAGTGTCTGGTGCCGTGTGAGCGTTCCCTCCTCAATCATGTCCAACCGGTCCTCCATGGAGGCGGTGAACTTTACATCCATGATATTGGGGAAGTTCTCGACGAGAAGATCGTTCACAATAGTCCCGAGTTCCGTGGGGTGAAATCGCCCCTTTTCAAGGCTGACGTAGCTTCTGTTCTGTATCGTGCTTATGATGGCGGCGTAGGTGCTTGGCCTGCCGATCCCTTTTTCTTCCAGCTCTTTGACGAGGGTTGCTTCAGAGAAGCGTGGCGGCGGTTGCGTAAAGCTCTGTTGCGGCTCCAGGGAGAGCAGCCCCAGTTCATCCCCTTCGGAGACATTCGGGATTCTCGACGTGTCGGGACTTTCCGCCATTTCTTCGCTGCCGTTGTCCTCTTTGTCGGTGGACTCCGTGTAGACGATGCTGCAGCCGGGAAATTTCATAATGGAGCCCTGCGCGTGGAAACGGCAGCGACCCGCCTGTATGTCTATTCCGGTCTGATCGAAGAGGGCAGGATTCATCTGGCTGGCTATAAAGCGGTTCCATATCAACTGATACAGGCGGAATGCATCACTTTCCAGATACGGTTTGATCTGTTGCGGTGCGTATGCCGTCGCGGTCGGCCGTATCGCCTCATGCGCGTCCTGGGAAGACTTCGCGGACTTGAATACCCGGGCCTTCGCCGGGAGAAATTCTTTCCCGTACACCTCTCCTATGTACGCTCGCGCTTCTTCGAGGGCCTCCGCCGCTATCCGAACCGAATCGGTTCTCATATAGGTGATGAGGCCAACGGGGCCCTCTTCTCCCAGGGATATCCCCTCATAGAGGCGTTGGGCCACGCTCATTGTCTTCTTTGCCGAGAAACGCAGCTTCCGTGACGCCTCCTGCTGGAGCTTGCTGGTGGTGAATGGAGGGGCCGGAGAACGCTTTACCTCCTTTTTATCCACCTTTTTGACGATGAAGGGAGTGCCCTTCAGCTCTTTGAGGATCTCTTGTGTCTGCGATTCACTGGTCAGATCCAGTTTTTTGGAGCCTATCCTTGTCAGCCGCGCCTCAAAAGTAGGGGGATTGCTCCCCTCCAGAAGGGCGGTGATGTTCCAGTATTCCTCCGACAAAAACGCGCCGATATCGGCCTCCCTGTCGCATATGATCCTGACGGCGACAGACTGGACTCGCCCCGCGCTAAGCCCCCGTTTAACTTTCTTCCAGAGTATCGGGCTGATCTGGTATCCCACCAGCCGGTCGAGTATCCGCCGGGTCTGCTGGGCCTCGTATTTGTTGACATTCAACTCCAGGGGGTTATTGATGGCCGCGATAACGGTCCTCTTGGTCAGATCGTTGAAGAGTACCCTGTAGATCTTTTTGCCTTCGCCTATTTCGCTCGCCACGTGCCACGCGATAGCCTCCCCTTCGCGATCGGGGTCGGGTGCCAGAAAGATGGTATCCGCCTTCCTTGCCGCTTTTTTCAGATCAGAGATGACCTTCTTCTTTTCGCTGATGACCTCGTAGATGGGTTCAAAGTTATTTTCAATGTCGATCCCCAACTTGTTCTTGGGAAGGTCTTTGACGTGCCCTACAGAGGCCTTCACCTCAAATTCAGGGCCAAGGTATTTCTGTATGGTCTTTACCTTGGTTGGGGATTCAACAATAATAAGCGCGCTGGACATGATTACTCCTTTATAACAATTCTCTTCCCGGGAAGCTGCCTGGCATATCCCTTCAGTTCAAGGGACATGAGGATGCCCAGGATATCCTGTATCTGATAGCCGGTATCAATCGCCAGTGTATCTACATGGATCGGTTTTTTCCCCAGTACCTTTAGAATAGCCTGTTCGTCAGTTGTTAGGGCTTCGGATTTATCGGGGCATCTCTCAACGGGGACTTCGTCCGCCGGTACGACAGGTGCAGGTTTAATATTCACCTGAGGCAGGATTTCCTCGAGTATGTCCCGTGTATTCTCAACAAGTTTTGCTCCTTCTCGTATGAGCTTGTGGGTCCCTTTCGTTCCCGGGGAGTCGATGCTCCCCGGTACGGCAAAGACCTCTCTCCCCTGTTCCAGAGCGACCCGCGCGGTGATCAGAGAACCGCTCTTCTCGCCGGCCTCAACCACGACAACCCCCAGTGAGAGACCGCTTATGATTCTGTTTCTGGCAGGGAAATTGGCGGCCAGAGGCTGAGTGGAAAGAGGGAATTCGGTGATCACGGCGCCGCTTTCCGCTATCTTTTCTAATAAATTCGCGTTTTCTGGTGGATAGACAACATCAATGCCGGACCCCAGAACGGCAATGGTCCTTCCCTTTCCTGCGAGCGCCCCGGTATGGGCGGCGGAGTCAATGCCCCGCGCCATGCCGCTTACGATGGTCACTCCCTCCATGGCAAGCTCGCGGCAGAGCCTTTCCGTTGTAAACCTGCCGTAGGTACTTGCCATCCGCGACCCTACCACGGCAAGCGTAATATCATGGGGGGACAGGGTTCCTCTGACATACAGGACAGGCGGAAAATCGTATATGTTAAGGAGCAGCTGTGGATACAGCGGAGAATCGGAGGTGACCAGCGAAACACGCAGGCTGTCTGCCAGCTCTATTTCCCTTTCGACCCGCGGCCAGTCATCAAAGTTCCGTATGTTGCGTGCCGTCTTATGCGTGACGCGTGGTATCTTCTGAAGGGCGGCCGCAGGCGCTTCGAAGACGGCCTGTGGAGAGCCGAACGCCTTGACAAGGCTGTTAAATCCGACATTTCCCACGGTATCCACGAACTTCAAGGCAAGCCAGTATTTTAAATCGCTAGGAGTCATTATCTTGCCGATAAAAGATACAGTCGTAAGGGTTTTGGGTTATAAATGATGGCTAAGGCCGGGACTATATATGCTATCTTTGAGAGGTGTCAAGCTTTTTTGATCTGTCATCTGCTTGACATAGATTGTAAGTTATAATAATTCCATCCATACAGCGCAATACTCATGGAGCTTGCTCCGTGTGATGAGTTGATACTATCTGTGATGAAAAGAGGTATGACAAAATTGAGTCCAAAAGGTATCGTTACCGCAGCCCTCGCCCTGATTCTGATCCTTGCGGGGCTGCCGGATGCGTCCGCCTGGGCCGACCGGCCTGTGAATCCGGTCATCTCCATAGCGCCCGACGGGATAGATTTCGGCGTTATGAGAGACACGGCGACCGGGGTTCGTTCGATTAAGATAGGCGGCAGAGGGAAGGTTGCGTGGATGGTTAAGTGGGTAGAACCCTGGCTGACCCTGGATGCCTATTCGGGGGTTGTTGAGGACGGCACACAGATCGTATCGGTCACGGCAGATCCGCGTGGCCTTCCACTGGGACGTCACGAAACCGGAATAGTCATAACCACCTCTTCCGGGACCAGGACGGTTCCGGTTTCCGTTACCGTTCTGCGGGAGAGCGGTGCCGTTCCCAAGCCTGAACTAAAAGAGATCATCCTTGTTGCTGCGCCGCCTGCCTTCGCCGCGCAGATCGGCAGAAAGGTTCTCCTGAGCGCCCGCGGT
>JAUSPK010000102.1 GCA_030655735.1 Syntrophales bacterium
TATACCGATTCTACCGGCTGTTCAGATTATGGTTCGGGAAACGACACTGAACGGTCTGCCGGATTTCAATAAGAACTCTCGCAAAAGTCCTTCATTTTTCCCTTGACTTTTGTTACAAGTCCCTCTATCTACTACAAGTTCAAAGAGTGAACAAACTATCTGTATCTGCTGCTGATTCAAAACGGGGGGGCGGCATGTCAGATCCCACAAAATACGATCTCAAGGATGGAGAAATCCTCACTATGTTGAAAGCAATAGAGGGATCTCCGGCCATAACTCAACGAGAACTGTCGTCCCGCCTGGACATAAGCCTGGGTAAGGTCAACTATGTCATCAATGCCCTGATAAGCAGGGGACTTGTTAAGGCGGACACCTTTAAAAAAAGCGACAATAAGAAAGGCTACCTTTATATATTGACGCCGCATGGGCTTGAAGAAAAAGCCAGGACGGCCCATCGGTTTCTCAGGAAGAAGATGGACGAGTACGACGATCTGAAAGAAGAAATTGAACAGTTGCGCCTGGAGATTCAAAAATAGTGACAGCGACTATTTTTTTAAACTTTCTGCCTGCTTTCTGCTTTCTGTACTTGAGAGAATAGTTGTTGTCACTATTTTTTGTTTTGTGCCCGCATGTAATCCAGGGGGCGGAGCTGTATCTACAGGCAATTTTTAATGTTGAATGCTTAATTGTTGAGTGCCAGGACATCGCTAACAGTTTTTTGTGCCAACACATCGCTAACGGATTATTGAAAAAGCTCGCATAAACCTGCTTGGTAGCAAGATCATGGATATGGTTTGTCTCATTATTGCGGGGCATTAGGCTTTCTAAGTCAACGGCATTTCGATTACACCTTCACTACAGATTCACAAAGAGTTTGCGATGTTGTGGCACATTTTTCCGTTAGCGATGTGTTGGCACGTGACACTTAATCCTTAATTAAACATTCAAAATTCAACATTGTATTCCTGGTGTTGCAATTAAAAATTCAAAAGTAAACATTCAAAATTGTATTCTCGTTACGGGCGCTGCCGGTTTCATAGGGTTTCATCTGTGCCGCCGCCTTCTTGGCGATGGGCACACGGTCATCGGCCTCGACAATCTGAACAGCTACTACGATGTACGGCTGAAAGAGGCACGTCTTGAACGGCTGAAGCCGTTCGACACATTCAGTTTTGTCCGCCTGGACCTGGCAGACCGCGACGGTATGGAGCGCCTCTTCGCCGATCATGAATTTTACAGGGTGATTCATCTGGCCGCTCAGGCGGGTGTGCGCTACAGCCTCGAAAATCCGCACGCGTATGTGGAGAGCAACCTGGCAGGGTTCATGAATGTTCTCGAAGGGTGCCGCCACGCGCATGTTCCGCATCTCGTATTCGCCTCGTCCAGCTCCGTCTACGGCGCGAACACACTGATGCCCTTTTCGGTACACCAGAACGTCGATCATCCGGTCAGTCTCTACGCCGCCACGAAAAAGGCGAATGAACTCATGGCGCATGCCTACGCTGCCCTCTACAAGATTCCCTGCACGGGCCTGCGTTTCTTCACGGTATATGGTCCCTGGGGGAGGCCCGACATGGCCCTCTTCCTCTTTACGGATGCCATCCTTCAAGGCAGGCCGATAGATGTCTACAACCAGGGGGCGATGAAGAGGGACTTTACCTACATAGACGATATCATAGAGGGCATTGTCAGGGTAATGGACCTGATTCCGGAGCCGGACACGAACTGGGACGGCGACAGACCGGACCCGGGGACAAGCTTTGCGCCCTATAAGCTATATAATATCGGGAACAACAACCCTGTCGAGCTGATGCGATTTATCGAAACACTGGAAGACATTCTCGGGATGAAGGCGGAAAAGAATCTCCTCCCCATCCAGCCGGGAGATGTCCCCGCGACCTTCGCCGATGTGGATGATCTGGCAAAAGATGTGGGATTCAAGCCCTCGACACCGATACAAGAAGGAATGAAAAAGTTTACAGAATGGTATAAGGAATGGACTATGGATACCGACTAGAAAATAGTCGCTGTCACTATTTTAAGGGAAGACGACATGAAGAAGGCTTTTATAACCGGCATCACCGGGCAGGACGGATCATACCTTGCCGAGTTTCTCCTGGACAAGGGGTACGAGGTACACGGTCTCATCAGGCGGTCGAGCACCTTCAACACGGATCGTATCGATCACCTCTACAAGGATTTTCACGATCCGGATGCGCGAATGTACCTCCATTACGGAGACCTCTCGGTATCCGCGCACCTGACAAACCTTCTGTCAGAGATCAGGCCCGATGAGGTATACCACCTCGGCGCGCAGAGCCATGTGCGCGTGAGCTTCGACACCCCAGAATATACCGGAGACATCACGGGACTCGGGACGATCCGGCTCCTGGAGGCGATCAGAAAAACAGGAAGCACGGCACGGTTCTACCAGGCCTCGTCCAGTGAGATGTTCGGCGCGGCCCCCCCACCACAGCATGAACTGACCCCGTTTCAGCCACGAAGTCCTTACGCCGCCGCCAAGGTATATTCCTACTATGTGATAAAGAACTACCGTGACGCCTATAATATATTTGCCTGTAACGGCATCCTCTTCAATCATGAATCCCCCCGCAGGGGTGAGACCTTTGTAACGCGGAAGATCACGCGCGCGGCAACCAGGATCAAACTGGGCCTGCAGGACAAACTCTACCTGGGGAACATTGAGGCAAAGAGGGACTGGGGATTCGCCGGCGATTACGTCGAGGCCATGTGGATGATCCTCCAGCATGACCAGCCGGACGATTTCGTTATCGCCACCGGCGAAACACACTCGGTGCGTGAATTTGTGGAGAGGGTTTTTGAGAAGCTCGACCTCGATTACCACCGGCACGTGGAAATAGACGAACGCTACTTCAGGCCGACCGAGGTCGACGTCCTCCTCGGCGATGCGACCAAGGCGCAGAAGATCCTCGGGTGGAAACCCAAAACCAACTTCGATCAGCTCATCGACATGATGATCGAAACGGACCTCAAGCTGGCGGAAAAAGAAAAGATCCTGACCGACGCCGGCTACTAATAAAAATAGTGACAGCGACTATTTTTTTTAAAGTATCTCAAATTATAGGTGGTTCCCCGAAAAAATAGTCGCTGTCACTATTAAAAAATATCATTTACTTACAGACTCCCCGAAGACTCCTCCCCCTTGAGGGGGGAGGTTGGGTGGGGGTGAAACGAGAGCTTTGAATTTTGTCATTTCGAGGAAACCCAAATTCTAAGATCTACATAGCCGGACACCGCGGCATGGTGGGCTCCGCCATCATGAAAAGGCTTGAGGCGAACGGTTACACAAACCTTCTCTGCCGGTCTCACGCCCAGCTTGATCTCACGAGGCAGCGGGATGTCGAGGACTTCTTTCAAGAGGAGAGACCCGACTATGTCTTTCTCTGTGCCGGGAAGGTCGGAGGTATTCTTGCCAACAGCACCTATACGGCCCAGTTCATCTATGAAAACATCATGATCGCCGCAAATGTGATCCACGCATCATACACGTCTGGGGTCAAAAAACTCCTGAACCTCGGTTCCTCCTGTATCTACCCCAGGGAGGCGCCGCAGCCCCTCAAGGAAGAATACCTCCTGACATCGGAGCTGGAGCCGACGAACGAAGCCTACGCCATAGCGAAGATAGCCGCGATAAAGCTGTGCCGCTACTACAACGAGCAGTACGGGACAAATTTCAGCTCCGTCATGCCCACAAACCTCTATGGCCAGAATGACAACTTCGACCTTGAGACCTCGCACGTTCTCCCCGCACTGATCCGCAAGCTGCACCTGGCGAAGCTTCTGTCTCAGAAAGACTATGCGTCCATCGCGCGAGACCTTGAACGGTTCGGGAACAATCTCCCAGCCGGATCCTCCGATGACCTGGATTTGCTTGCAACGCACCTGTCTGGATTTGGTATCCACCCCGACAGGATCGTCCTGTGGGGCACGGGGGCGCCGAAGAGGGAGTTCCTCTACGCGGACGACCTGTCCGCCGCCGCTGTCTTTCTCATGGAACGGTACGACGCGAGCGATATAGGCGAATTCATCAACATCGGTGCCGGCAAAGACAGAACCATACGGGAAATGGCTGAAACGATATCGCGAATCGTTGGCTACAAAGGCCGAATCGAGTGGGACGGAACACATCCGGATGGCACCCCGCAGAAGCTTCTCGATATTTCACGAATACAGAGCAAGGGCTGGCGGGCGGACACCCCCCTTGAAAAAGGCATAGAAAAGACGTACAAATGGTACTTTCAATAATGTTTAATTTTGAATTTTTAATGTTGAATTAGAATGACAAGGTTTAATTTTGTATGTTTAATTATAAGGACAATTTCTAATGTTGATAACCCCGTAAAAAGTCCAAAATCTCCTCCCCCTTGATGGGGGAGGGGGAGGGTGGGGGTGAAAAGTAGTTGTATTTCGGAGAGTATTTGCCCCCTCCCCTTAATCCCCTCCCACCAGGGGAGGGGAAATCTGACTTTTTACGAATGCATCAGCATTGATACCTTCGCAAAAAGTTACCGCATGCAGACAGTGCGGATCTGC
>JAUSPK010000107.1 GCA_030655735.1 Syntrophales bacterium
CGGGACTATGAGGGAGCGGGGAGGACGGAAGAGACCCCCGGAGATCCCCATTGTTGACATGGTCATCACCAGGGCAAGGGCGGGGAGCGTCAGGTACCCGGTCCATGTACTGGCCTGGGGAAGGAGCAGACCCGTCAGCAATGCCAGGAAAAGGATGAAATCCCGGTTTTGCAATAGCTTTGTGATCTTTCTCATCACGTCTCTTTCATCTTTTCGCGCTGATTAAGGAAGACTAATTGATAGCTATTGATAAAGACTTGCTTTTCTTGTCTTCTAAGTATAGGTAATTGCCCCGTGCGTGTCAAGCAATGAGGAGGTATTCCCAAATTCCTTTTTTGACAAATGGGCTGAGAAACAGTAGGTTATAGAAAAGAAAGCGAAGGAACAAGAGGTCCCATGAATGACAGAAAATAACTGTAAGGCACATATCGAGAAGCTCAAACGGTATTCTTTTGATATCGGAGTGTATCGACCTCCGAGCGAGGGGGGGAGCCTTTCACTGCTCCTTCGGTTTACCAGGAACTGCCCATGGAACAAATGTACGTTTTGCGAAATGTACAAGGGAGAAAAATTCGTCTATCGATCGGTTGAAGAAATAAAGGCCGATATCGATTCGGTCAAGGGAATCATCGATGAGATAACCGCAATTTCACAAAAACTGGGTTATGGAGGGCGAATAAACAGGGATGTGGCGATGACCATTCTGCAGGGTGATCCCTCATTCTACACCAACCATTGTTTTATTTCCGTCTTTGACTGGCTCTCTTCGGGGGGTCGTACGGCCTTCATCCAGGACGCGAACAGCCTGATCATGCGGCCGCCGGAATTTGTGGAGGTCCTGAGGTATCTCAGACAGAAGCTTCCCACGCTGGCGCGTGTTACCACTTATGCCCGGTCAAAAACACTTGCCCAGAGGAAGCCCGAAGAGTTGAAGGAGATTTGTGAGGCCGGCTTGACCCGTCTCCACGTGGGGCTTGAGACAGGAGATGATGAACTTCTCGCGATAGTTCGAAAGGGTGTGACGAGTGAAGATCAGATAGCGGGGGGGAGGAAGGCCATGGAGGCAGGCTTTCAGCTCTCGGAATACTGGATGCCCGATCTGGGTGGACGTGAACGGTGGCGTCAGCACGCGGAAAATACCGCCCGCGTCCTCACGGCAATTAATCCCCACTATATCCGTTCGCGGCCCTTTGTGCCAAGGATGGGCACCCCCATCCATGAAGAATATGAGCGGGAGAGCCTGCACCTCTCATCCCCTCATGAGCGGCTAGAAGAGGTGAAACTGATGATTCAGGGGCTTGATGTAACCTCCCGGGTCTGCTTCGATCACGCGATGAATTCCTGGACGGACAGACGGGGCGGTCTGCTTTTCAGGCAGGATTATGAGGGATATAAATTCCCCGATGAAAAACAAATACTTCTGGACAGAATTCAGGAAGGCCTCGACGTTGATGAATCAACGCAGATGCATGTGAAGGACGTTATCGGGATACGGTCTCTCTAGCGAGGCATATCGCGCACCTGTTGTCTCTTTTACGGTTTTGGAAAAGGGGAGGGCTATAATGAAGGTTGTCGGCATCGTCTGCAGTCCGCGCAAGGGCGGAAATACCGAAATACTCGTGACTGAAGCCCTTGAGGCGGCCCGTGAGGCGGGGAGCGAAACGAAGCTTATTCTGGTGGCGGACATGAAGATCGCCCCTTGCGACGGATGCAGCGCCTGTTCCAAGAGCGGTGTGTGCCGGATCGAAGATGATATGCAGGATATCTACCGGAGTTTTGAGGAGGCCGATGGAATCATCTTCGGGACCCCCTCATACTTCAACAACGTAAGCGCCCAGGCAAAGGCCGTCATCGACCGGACCTACGTTTCGCTGCTCCATGGAAAACTGCGCGGAAAGGTGGCCGCGGCCATCGTCGCCGCCCGGAGAATCGGAGGGGGACAGATCCTCAGTCTCCTCTACAGCTACTTCACAGTCCAGGGAATGATGATCGCCGGCGGCGGAATCGGTTACGGGCGGAACAAGGGGGATGTCCGGGAGGGTCCCGGCGGCTCCCCTGTATTTACCGCCATCGAAGAAGCACAGGCCGTCGGCAGACGGGTCGTGAAGACTATACGAAAGATCTCGTAATCCGCCGACACAACCCCCCTTGCAGTTGAGAACAGATCAGGGACCCTGCAGATAACCGGGGAGGGCATCCTCCTCCATCCCCTTGAAACTACACAGAATGGGACAGGTTTTGCAGGGAGGCTTTATCCCGGGCAGCGATGGCTCCCCCTTGATACCCTCGATATAATCGCAGCATTGGTTCACATCTTCTTCATACCCCTCGATGATGATGCTCACGGCTCCTTCGGCACCGCCGTATCCGCCCGATGCGAAGTGGACGGCCTCCACATCGAAGAGATCCTCCAAGGCGTCCAGCTCGGTATACGTATTGCCGTCGGCAACGCATACCATACCGACCCGGGCGCCTATGCTCCTTTCGATAAGCTGCAGCCCTCCCATCTGGGATGCTTCTTCCACAGATAAAACCATCTTTTCAAGACCCACAGGATAGATGATTGTTCCACCCCTGGCCTTCATGGGCAGGTAGAATTCACCCATGGTCCCCCCCACGGGACTTGCCATGACGACACCGACAGCTCCCGTATGGTCGATGGCGTTAGCCCCCTTCAACAGTACATCTCCCGGTCCCAGTTTATCGATGACCGTGGAGGGCTCCACCTCCAGTAGCTTATTCTTATGAAAGGTGACCGGTTGCATGCGAACGCCCTGGAGGAGTGCGCAGGTGATCCCCTTTATGATCTGCCCGGCAACATACTTTTCCTTCTCTATCGATTTTTCCAACAGTTCCTCGACGATATAGGCGTTTGTCGACCCGCGCCCCACTATCAGATAACCCTCTTCCTTGGCCTGCCTGACTTCGGACATTGAGACGATGCCCCTGGCGATCAGCCGCTT
>JAUSPK010000108.1 GCA_030655735.1 Syntrophales bacterium
CGATGCCGGGGAGGTCTCCCGGCTCTTCAATGTCAGCCTCGACAAAAATAAATTCTTCATCGAGCGGCACCCGAAACTCGACCCCCTCTCGACCATGACGGAGGGCGTCTTTCTCGCCGGTACCTGCCAGGGTCCGAAAGACATCCCCGACACGGTAGCCCAGGCGATGGGCGCGGCCGCGGAGGCCCTGACGATTGTGGGCAAAGAGCAGCTGGAACTGGAGGCCGCGACTGCCTTCGTCAACCCCAGTGAGTGCTGTGGGTGCCACAACTGCGTGAGGATATGCCCCTATAGCGCCCCCTCATTCAACAGCGAAAAGGGGGTCTCGGAGATTAACGAGGCATTGTGCAAGGGTTGCGGTCTGTGTGCCGCGACCTGCCCGGCTGGGGCGATAACAACACGCCATTTCACCAACGATCAGATCATGGGTGAGCTGGAAGGATTGATGGAACTGTAGTTCTGATCTGCGAGGAGGAGTATTAGATGGAATTCGAGCCCAAAATACTGGGTATCGCCTGCAACTGGTGCACGTACACGGGGGCCGACCTGGCCGGCACGACGAGGATACAGTATCCACACAACATACGGGTTGCCCGGGTCATGTGTTCCAGCCGGATCAATCCGTCCTTCATATTCAGGGCCTTCGAACTGGGGGCCGACGGCGTCCTGGTAGGGGGGTGCCACCCCGGAGACTGTCACTACTCGACCGGCAACTACTATGCCCGAAGAAAGCTTGCCGTGACAAAAAAGATACTCGAATTCGCCGGCCTGGAGCCGCAGAGGTTTCGCGTGGAATGGATATCGGCCTCCGAGGGGATCAGGTATGCCGATATCGTAAAGGAATTCACCGAAGAGATCAGGGCGTTGGGACCGCAGACCAGGTTTGCGGTGAGAAAAGGTGTCGAGGCATGAACCGTATCGAAACGAGACTGAGAGAAGAGGCAAAGAGACTTCTGGAAACCGGGGAGGTGGAGGTCGTCCTTGCGTACGGGAGGGGGTATGACGCGCGCCACCCGATGCCCTTCGCGGCAAAAACGGTCACCGATACGGAGCGTATCGTCTTCAACGAGTATTGCACCCATAACATGGCCCGGTACCTCCTGCATTATCCTCCGGGAACGAGAATCGCGGTTGCCGTGAAGGGGTGTGACAGCAGGGCGGTTGTCGTCCTTCTGCAGGAGGAAAAGATCAAGAGGGAGGATCTCGTGATCCTCGGTATCCCCGCAGCCGGAATGAAGGATCCTAAGACCGACCAGATCATCGACGCATCGACGACCTGCGATGCGCCGAACCCCGTCCTGTACGATATCCTCCTCGGGGGCGAGGTGGCGGCGCCCGGCGGATCTCCTTACGAAATATTGGAAGAATTGGAAGGGATGGACGGCAAGGACCGGTGGGAATTCTGGAGCAAGGAACTGTCCCGGTGCATCCGCTGTTACGCGTGCCGCAAGGCCTGCCCGATGTGCTACTGCGACCCCTGCTTTGTCGATCAGGCCGAGCCCCACTGGGCCGACAAATCCCCCTCCCTCGAGAGCAATTTGATGTTTCACCTCACCCGTTTCTACCACCTGGCGGGGCGGTGTATCGATTGCGGGGAGTGCTCCCGGGCCTGCCCCATGGACATCCCCCTGTATCTGTTCCATAAAAAGGTCGCTAAGGAGTGTGAGGAGATGTTCGGCCAGGCGGCCGGCATGAGCGTGGACAATAAACCGGCGATGGTTGATTTCAGGGTGGACGACGCGGACGAGATACTATTGTGAGGAGTAAGGCGTGCTGAGAAAGATAGGACTTGAGAAAACGGGTGAACTGGTCGCTGCTTTGACGGGAGAGGGAGAACTCTTTGCCCCGGTTGCGGACGGCGCCGTCGTCAATTTCCAGAAGATTCGGGGACCAGGTAACGTCACGCTGGACTTTTACAACACACTGCAGAGTCCCAAGAACGTGTTTTTCCCGCAGACGGACGAGATGGTGAGCTACCGGCTCACGCACGAAGGGGTCGAGACAGAGGAAGTCCCCCTCGACTTTGGGCCGCGGATCATACTGGGGGTTCGTCCCTGTGACGTGCGAAGCTTTGAGGTTATGGACAAACTCTTTGCCGGAGGCGGTATTGTCGACCCCTACTGGGAAAACAGGAGAAAGAATACGACGATCATAGGCTATGCCTTTGACGGGGTTGATTCCGCCGATTTCTATACCACATTCGGGATCGGCGCCGCGGACCCGACGGGGAGCGATATCTTTATGGTAAAGGGCGAGACGGCGCTTTTTCTGAAGGGTATAACGGAAAGGGGGGAGGCGCTCCTCGGTTCGATCGAGCCCCTTGAGGATGCTTCGGCGAAGGACGAAAAATATTTCGAAGAGAGGCTCACAGAGGGCTGTGCGCTCAAGACCCGAATCCTCGCCACGGAGGGGGCCGTCCAGAAGCTGGAGGAGGTCTTTGAAGATCCATACTGGGTGGAGGTGGCAGAGCCCTGTCTGAACTGCGGGGTGTGCACCTTCGTCTGTCCCACCTGTCACTGCTTCG
>JAUSPK010000111.1 GCA_030655735.1 Syntrophales bacterium
CCGACACTGGTTACGGAGAAGAGTGAAAACTGATCAATTTTCTTAAGGGGTTTCATGATGATTCCCCACCGGTATGACCTGAGTAGTTGTATGAGGACCAGAAGGACCAGTACAGGGGGGATAAAAGAGGCCTTCGTGCTCCTCAATCCGTCGGCAATGCCCCCCAGGTCGACTCCCTTGAAGGAGAGATATACGAAGAGTAAGCCGATGACAATCCCTAAAAACAATTTTTTCAACATGATATGAATTCTGTTCTTTGAATAGAGGTCAGGGCCACGGTGTGCCGGTCAGGGGCAACCTTTGTCTGTCCCTGGCCGACTCATCCTGGATACGTTACTCGGACAGGTAAGCTGCCACCTTATCATGAAGGCGTTGTGACGCGGATTTATTTCCGATGATGCCGACCCGTATGGATACCGTGGTCAGGTCCTTTGTCTTGTATTCGACAACGAAACGGACCTTCTCGCTATCTATAATGGTCTGTATGATCCCCTTGCTTATCTCTTTCTCGGGAAACACATCCGTCGCATTCATATACGCCACGGTCTTTTCACAGGCGTTCCACGCCTTGTCAAACGAGTAGGGATAATCGGTCTTTAAATCCCCGGTTATATAGACGTACGCCCCCGACCCCCCGCCGGCTGCGGCGCCGCTCCCTAACAGCACCGCCGTGATGCCGCCGTCGCACCCCAAGATGAGGGCACCAGCTATCACAACCAAAAGTGACGAGACTCTTTTCATAACAGTATCCTTTCAGCCTTCTAGTTTTGTTAACGTACTTATCCCGTTTATCGGGGTCAGGTTCTTCCTGAGTGTCATCCTTTCGACCGCAACCACGCCTGCCGGTATCGTTCTGCGTTCGTGGATGGTACCGATAGGGTATCCGTGGCCCCCCTCCCGGAGGCTTTTACCACATCTATTCTCAACATCAAACCGGAAATGCCCTTTGGCAGGGATGATCTCTCCCTGTGCATCGGCTATCAGCTTTCGATATGCTAATAGATGTCTCGAAGATTGTCCATGTTTTTGTTGACGGGAATACAAAACAAGGATATTTCGGATTTCTCATCTTCTGTCCGGGAAAAGGAACGGAGGGGAGTATTTAACCTCAAAAACAGGAAAAAATCTCTTACCTCATTTGAAAATTACGCGCTCCTGGTGTAAGACCCTCCAGATGAAGAAAATAGCACCCACCCTGCTTATATGTCTTGCGCTCCTGATACTGTTGTGCCCCGGGCGTCTGGAGGCCCTTTCTGTAACCAGTCCGACCGATGAAGGGGACGTGACGATAACCTCGGAATCTCGCAGGCTCTGTCAGGGAGAGATTGTCAAGGTATGCCTTAAATCGCCCGCGGCCGCCTCTGCCGGGTTATCCTTTGACGGGAGGGAATACCCGTTTGTCTCAGACAGGGAGGGCCTGAAGCATTTCGCCCTGATAGCGCTCGGGGTCGATATCGCGCCGGGGACATATGATGTTATCATTCACCTCAAGCCTTCTCGTGGTACCCCAAAAGATATTCCCTTCAAACTTGCAATATCCCGGGGGACATTTCCCTCAAAAAGGATACGGGTTGCCCGGCGTTTTACCAGCCCGACCTCGGCGGAGATAAAAAGGATACGCAGGGAGCAGGAACTTCTCGGCCGCATATACGGGGCATCCGTTCCCGGCTGGATGGGAGATGGCGGATTTGTCATGCCGCTGAAGGGGAAGGTGACAGGCGTATTTGGTGAACGGAGGGTATTCAATGACGACTTTGCGTCACGTCACCGGGGCATAGATATCCGTTCACCGCAGGGAGTTCCTGTCAATGCCTCCAATGCGGGGAAGATTGTCCTGGCCCGGGACCTGTATTTTTCGGGGAGCACCGTTATCATAAACCACGGGATCGGCCTCTTTTCCATCTATTGTCATCTGTCGAAGGCCAGTGTCCGGGAAGGCACCATTGTTGATAAAGGGAAAATTCTTGGTTACACGGGTTCGACCGGGAGATCCACCGGACCTCACCTGCATTGGGGACTGAGGCTGGTCGACGATTATGTCGATCCCCGTTCCGTGATGCATCTTTCATTTGATTGAAAAAACAAATGGTCCCTGACGCCCGCCCTTCGATCGTGGTTCTATGGTTTAGAAGGCACAATCCCGTCAAAGCACTGTAGACACAAACTCTTCCGGGGAATGAGCAGGGATGCCACAAAGGCATCCATGGTATTGAACTTGACGGAGTCCGCACCTATCGTGCGGGCGACCCATGCCTCCAGATCTCCCAACTGCTCCATCGACAGGATGCCGCCCGTCTTAACGTGTTTTCGCGCCATCAGTTCTCCTTCAGATCGGGTGGAAATTCCGAAGGCGCAGGGATACATGAGGGGCGGGCAGGCGACTCGCACATGGATCTCTTCCGCCCCCGCCTTTTTGAGGTCTTTCACCTTGTTGAGGATCTGTGTCCCCCGGACGATTGAATCATCGCAGAGGACGACCTTCTTTCCTTTCACGTAGGGGAGGACGGACAGCTTGCGCTTGGCCATCTTTTCTCGGGCAACCTGGGTGATCTGGGTATAACTGCGGTCGGCGTACCGGTTGTAGAGAAACACATCCTGATAACTGATCCCCGATCTCCGGTGGTATCCGAGCGCGTGTCCCACCCCCGACATGGGGACGGGCGCGACAATATCCGCAACGATGCCTCCTTCGTCAATATCCCTCTGGGCGAGACTTTCCCCGAGATTGTTGCGCGCCTCCTGTACGGAGACGCCGTCTATTATCGAATCGATACTTGCGGTATATGCCCACTCAAAGGCACAGTGCGCCCTGCGTGGAGAGTCAAGTTGCCCCGCCGTCTGAATCCCCTTATCGTTGATAAGGATGATCTCCCCCGGGGCCACGTCCCGGACGATTTCCATGTCCATGTTTTGAAGGGCTCGTGATTCGGAACACACCACGAAGCGCTCGGAGTCCCTGCCGAGAATGAGCGGCCGGAAACCGTATGTGTCTCTGGAGGCATAAATGCCCTCTCCGGTCAGGACCACCAGGGAATAAGAACCTTCGATCTTTTCCGAGAGCGCGGATATGCCGTTCACGATATTGCCCTCACCCTCCTCGATAATGATCTTGGAGATGATTTCTATGTCGTACCCCTTGTAGAACGATTTGCCCCGGTTCATCATATCTTCCAGGAGGGCGTCGGCGTTGATCACATTGCCGCTGAAGGCAACGGAGATCTCTCCGGTACGGGTCAGCCATTTCATGGGCTGGCGATCCCTCAGGCTTACATGGCCGATCCCCCACGTACCCGTCAGGCTCCGCAGCTCTTCACCCGTGAACAGGTTGGTGACCCTGCCATGATGGGTTATGTGGTGGATCTCCGTGTCGAAGGTAGAAATGCCGCAGTATTCCTGCCCCCTGTGCTGCAGAAAGTCCAACCCCTGATAGATGTCATCTGCACAGGCCCTCTTTGAATATATGCCGAAAACGCCGCAATTTTCCTCTATGAATTTCATGATCTGGCCCGTCTCCCTTGCTTTTGGATGGTGAATATCAGTTAAAAACACGGCACATTGGCGTGGCACTATCTCTTTGTAACCCATGCCAATTCACAACTAACCATTCAAAATTGATGGTCTCGTAAAAAGCCACAAATGCACCCTCTCCCTTGATGGGAGAGGGTGGGGGTGAGGGTGGAAACGCAGATCTTACAACTAGTTGACTTCCCCTCCTCTTCATCCCCTCCCGCTAGGGGAGGGGAAAAACGACTTTTTACGACTCCATTAAAATTAATAGTTAGATCTGATCAACCCATCTCCGCATGGTAGTCCTGAAGAGATTTTACGCGGCCGTGGTTTTTTCGTGTGGCGGCGATCCCCCTGACAGCGGCGAGGGCCGCGGCCGCCGTGGTGATATAGGGGACTTTGTATTTAATGGCGGTCTTTCTGATGTATGAATCGTCATGCTTGCTCATCCTGCCGCTCGGTGTATTGATCACCAGTTGGATCTCCCGGTTTTTTATCCCATCGGTTATATTGGGGCGTCCCTCGTGCATCTTGAGTATCAGTTCCGAGGCGATACCATGCTCCGCCAGGAATCGGTTGCTCCCCTTCGTGGCCTTCAGTTTGAAGCCGAGTTTCTCGAATTCCCGTGCCACATCGAGGATGGCGCCCTTATCGTCATCATACGCGGTGATCAATACGGTGCCCTCTTCGGGAAGCACCAGACCGCTGGCCTCCTGCGCCTTGAAAAACGCGAGACCGAATGAATCGGCCATTCCCAGGACCTCTCCCGTTGACCGCATCTCCGGGCCCAAGAGGGGGTCGACCTCCGGAAACATATTGAAGGGGAAGACGGCCTCCTTGACGCCGAAGTGCCGTATCTTCGACGTTTTAAGGTCGAGATCCTTCAGTTTCTTCCCCAGCATCAGCTGTGTGGCGATCCGCGCCATCGATATGTTGCAGACCTTTGAAACCAGCGGAACCGTTCGGGATGCCCGAGGATTCGCCTCAAGGATGTAGACGACATCATCCGCGATGGCATACTGGATGTTCATAAGCCCCACCACGTGCAGTTCCCGTGCGATCTTTTGTGTATATTCTGAGATGGTGGCTATTACATCTGCCGAAAGGCTGACGGGAGGAATCGCGCACGCGGAGTCACCCGAATGAACACCGGCGAGTTCGATATGTTCCATGATCGACGGAATGAAGACATCCGTTCCGTCGGAGATGGCGTCGGCTTCCACCTCAATGGCATTCTCCAGAAACCTGTCGATCAGGACGGGTCTCTCAGGGGTGACATCGACGGCGGCTGCGAGGTAGCGTTTCAGCATCTCCTCGTCATGGACCACCTCCATCCCGCGCCCACCCAGGACATACGACGGCCTGACCATCAGGGGGTATCCTATCTTCCCCGCGATCTCAAGGGCCTCTTCCAGGGTGCTCGCCATTCCCGATTCCGGTTCCGGTATCCCCAGCTTTTCCATTATCTTACGGAAGCGGTCCCTGTCTTCTGCCAGGTCGATCATATCGGGTGAGGTGCCGATAATCTTCACCCCCGCCTCGGCAAGCTCGCTGGCGATATTCAGAGGGGTCTGACCTCCGAACTGTACGATGACCCCCTCAGGCTTTTCCTTCTCGTAGATACTCAGGACATCTTCAACGGTCAGGGGTTCAAAGTAGAGCTTGTCCGATGTGTCATAGTCCGTGGAGACCGTCTCCGGGTTGCAGTTTATCATGATAGCTTCAAGGCCTTCATCCTTGATGGCAAAGGCCGCATGCACGCAGCAGTAATCGAATTCTATCCCCTGCCCGATGCGGTTCGGTCCCCCGCCGAGGACGATGATCTTGCGCCTGCCGCTCGACTGCACCTTGTCCGGCGCGTTGTAGGTTGAAAAATAGTATGCCGCGTCATCCACCCCACTGACGGGTACCGGTTCCCACCCCTCTGTGATGCCCAGCGATATGCGCCGCTCCCGTATCTCCTTCTCCGGGATGGCGAGCAGCTTCGACAGATAGCGGTCGGCGAACCCGTCCTTCTTCGCCCGTATCAGCAGGTCATCCGGGAGGGTGCCCCCCTTGCAGCGGAGGATCTCCTCCTCCATCTCGACGAGTTCCTTCATCTGTTCGATAAACCACGCCTTGATGTAGGTCTTCGCGTGGATATCTTCCACGCGTGCGCCCTTGCGCAGGGCCTCGTACATGATGAACTGCCGCTCGCTCGTCGGCTTGGAGAGGAGCCCCATCAGTTCATCGAGCGATTTTTCATTAAAATTCTTTGCAAAGCCAAGGCCGTAACGGCTGATCTCGAGGGAACGGATCGCCTTCTGCAGGGCCTCCTTGTAGGTCTTGCCGATACTCATGACCTCTCCGACCGCGCGCATCTGCGTCCCGAGTTCGTCGATGGCCCCGGGGAATTTTTCAAAGGCCCACCGGGCAAATTTGACAACGACGTAATCGCCCGAGGGAGTATATTTGTCAAGAGTTCCATCTCTCCAATACGGTATCTCGTCCAGGGTCAGCCCGGCCGCCAGCATCGATGAGATGAGGGCGATGGGGAAGCCGGTCGCCTTGGATGCCAGGGCGGAGGAACGCGAGGTCCTCGGGTTGATCTCTATGACCACGACCCGTCCTGTCTCCGGATTATGGGCGAATTGCACGTTCGTGCCGCCGATGACCTGAATGGCCTCGACAATATCGTATGAATGTTTCTGGAGGCGTTTCTGTAGTTCGGGGGAGATTGTCAACATGGGCGCCGTACAGAATGAATCGCCGGTATGGACGCCCATCGCGTCGACGTTTTCTATGAAACAGACGGTGATCATCTGATTCTTGGCGTCCCGGACGACCTCCAGTTCCAGCTCTTCCCACCCCACGACGGATTCCTCGACCAGTATCTGGCCGATCAGGCTCGCCGCAATCCCCCTGCCGGCGATGGTCTGAAGCTCTTCCTTATTGTATACCAGGCCGCCTCCGGTTCCCCCCATGGTGTAGGCCGGACGGATGACCACCGGGTATCCCAGATCTTCGGCAATCTTTTCGGCCTCCGGTACGGTGTAGGCGGGCTCGCTCTCCGGCATCTCTATGCCGAGACTGTCCATGGTTTTCTTGAAGGCTATGCGGTCCTCGCCCCGCTCGATCGCGTCGACGCTGACGCCGATGATCTGGACCCTGTATTTGTCGAGGACACCCGCGCGAGCGAGCTCCGATGTCAGATTAAGGCCCGACTGACCGCCGAGATTGGGGAGGACGGCATCCGGACGTTCCTTTTCTATGATCTCTTCAAGGTACCGGAAGTTTAAGGGCTCGACATAGGTCACGTCGGCCGTTCCGGGATCGGTCATGATGGTGGCGGGATTGGAATTGACCAGGACAATCTCATAACCCAGTTTTTTTAGGGCCTTGCATGCCTGTGTTCCCGAATAATCAAACTCACAGGCCTGCCCTATGATAATGGGCCCTGAACCTATAATCAGTATTTTCTTTATATCTGTGCGTGCGGGCATATGGTTTCGTCCTTCCCCTGGTATCCTGTTTTGATGAAATGTTTGTGAGGCGAAGCGAGTATAGAAAACCCGCCCAATCGTGTCAAGGTGTAAATCCCATTTTCCGTCCCTGAAGGTGGGGACGATGGGGTGTTATATCTGGGGTTAATTAGTGGCACTTCCCCATTTTAATGGGAAAGATAGGATAGCCAAGAAAGAAATAGGGAAGTGTCCCT
>JAUSPK010000148.1 GCA_030655735.1 Syntrophales bacterium
CTGACGGCGGGAGATCCGAACCTTGAAGTAACGAGAGAAATCATTCTGGGGCTGGATCGCGCCGGTGTCGATATCCTCGAGATCGGGGTGCCCTTCTCAGACCCGACGGCCGACGGCCCCATCATCCAGGCCGCGTCCCACCGGGCCCTTGAGGGCGGGGCGACCCTCTCCGGCATACTGGAGATGATCGAGGCGGTCAGAGAGGTCAGCGAGATACCGATAGTCCTCTTCGGTTATTACAACCCGATCCTCAGCTACGGGAATGAACTCTTCGCGAAGAGGGCACGGGCGGCGGGTGTCGACGGGGTTCTGGTCGTCGATCTCCCCCCGGAGGAGTCTGCCGAGCTGAGAAGATACACCGACCGGGCGGGGATCGACTTCATCTCCCTCATCGCCCCGACGAGCACCGACGAGAGGATACGGAAGATCGCGCGGGATGCCGGGGGATTTCTCTACTATATCTCTATCACCGGGGTCACCGGAACCGAGAAGCCACAAGTTGCCGATATCAAAAAGGACGTAGAGCGGATACGGGCCGTAACCGAACTGCCGGTCGCCGTCGGCTTCGGTATCTCCACCCCTGAGCAGGCCCGCGAGATCGCGCCCCATGCCGACGGGATCGTCATTGGGAGCGCCTTCGTCCGCCTGATCGAGGAAAACCGCGGCGCAAATAACATGGTGAATATCGTTGCCGGTTATGCTAGAGATATCAAGGCAGCTATTTCAGATACACGGTCGGCCACGTAAGACAAACCCGGAAAAAGTCATACTTACGCAATTTGTCATTTCGACCGCAGGGAGCTATAGTACCCGTCAGGGTGAAATCTTGTGTCTTTGAAACGTTACATTGTTAAGATTTCTCATCCCGATAAATCGGGATTCGAAATGACAAGCTTTTACGATCGCATCAAATAAAACAGATACGAAACGGGAAACAATGGAAGCATTCAAGATAGGCATTATCGGCGGTACCGGCGGGATAGGGGCATGGTTCGCCGACTTCTTCAAGGGGGAAGGGTACACCGTCCACGTGTCGGGGAGAACAACCGCCATGGGGCTTGATGAGATGACCCGGATCTGCGGGGTCGTTATCGTCAGCGTCCCGATCAATGTCACCATTTCGGTCATCGAAGAGGTCGGCCCGAAGATGAAGGAGGGGTCCCTCCTGATGGATTTCACCTCCCTGAAGGCGGAACCGGTCAGGGCGATGCTGGACTGCTCCCGCTCGGAGGTTATGGGGTGCCACCCCCTCTTCGGCCCTGATGTCGCGTCGATCGAGGGACAAAACATAGCTATGTGCCCCGCCAGGATAGACAGATGGTCGGGCTGGCCGGAGGAGGTGTTCCGGAAGAGGGGTGCCAACGTCTTCGATGTAGCGCCCAAGAAACACGACGAGATGATGTCCATCATCCAGGGCCTGAACCACCTGGACACCATCACGATGGGCCTTGCCCTGAAAGAGACCGGCGTCGACCTCGCCGAACTGAAAAAATTCTCCACCCCCTTCTTCGATACGAAACTAGACATTATCGAAAAGACATGCACGAACAATACCCGGCTCTACGCGGATATCATAACCGGCAACCCGGACATCCTCAAGATTATCGAGATCTATGAAAAGAGCCTCTCCCGCATCAAGGACCTGGTCGAGAAAAACGATCCCGAAGCCCTGGCGGAGCTGATCAGTCGCAGTTTCAAATAAGGTGAGGCTGTGCAGTGTCTGGTTTTTATAAAGAAAAGCACTGTCGGGTCTCTAAGGGAGGATGCCAAATGAAAATAGAGTCCGGATTGGTCTTCTTCCTTTCGCTCGTTTGCCTCCTGACCGCCTCCGCCGCAGAACCCGCTGAGAGCATATCCGCGACAACGGAGCCCCCCGCGTCGCTCGAAGCACGGTATGTTGAAACTCGTGACGGTTTTATCCGCCAGTTTGCGAAGGCAAAAAACCCGGTTGATGATCGCCAGGCTCTGGCACAGTTAGAAAAACAAATAAAAACAATCGTGGGACCGGTCAGAATTGAAGGGTTCCCGAAAGAGGGAAGAATAAACCTGCTGACACTCCGGCCGGAACCCGGCTTCGCCCAGGTTGACGGGCTTCGATTTGACTCCGACATGGAGTCGCTCTTTGTCACGACGGAGACCTTGCTTGAGCACTACGTGGCCGAACGTCCGGAGCTTTCGAAGACCGTAGGCGAACTTTCAAAGACCGTAGGCGAACTTTCAAAGACCGGAGACTTCTATCGTCGTGTTTTTCATTCGGACGCCGGGGTCATCTACTACGCGGATCTGCCGGTCAGGAGCACGAAGGGCCACTCGTTCGCGCATGCGTTCCTGGGCGTAGGCGCTCAGGATATCGGCCCCTTTATTCCCAGCGAGATATTTGTCTTCGTTTCAAAAGGGGACCGGATACTTCTGGTCTCTTCCCCCACGGCGATTGAGATTACCGAGATTCCGCAGTGCAGGAGCGAGTGGGACAGGTTTGCGAAAAAGAGATCCGAGGCGCTCGATGTCTATCGATCCTCTCAGCTCAAAGACAGGAAGGCATTTGCCGACTCAATTCGATATGAAGAGCAGGGATTCGAGGCGTATCACCGCTGTTATGACAGAGAGGCACAAAACCAGCAGTTTTTCATATCGCTGAAGAGACAGGCACAATCGATAGTTGATCGCCTGCAGAAGGATTGAGCCAGTACAACAGCGACTATTTCTTAAAATAGTATAAAAATTCTAGAAACAGGGCCCCCCGCCCATTTCCACTCATACACGAAGGCGATTTCAGATGAGGATCACGTGGATATTGTAACGGCATTATTTGAATGGGCACGGTCCCATAGTCTGATGCTCTGGGTCGTATCCGTTGTTTCTCTGGCTGTCTTTATCGGAACGCTGGCGGCGCTCCCCTTGCTTGTTGCCCGCATTCCGGAAGATTATTTCCTTCGTCCGGAAACATCCTCCCCACGTCGTTTTTCAAATTCTCCGGCACACTTTCTGTATCTTATCGTAAAAAACCTTGCGGGTGTTGTATTTGTTGTAGCGGGTATCGTTATGCTGTTTATGCCCGGACAGGGAATCCTGACCATCCTGATCGGTGTCATGCTGATGAATTTTCC
>JAUSPK010000114.1 GCA_030655735.1 Syntrophales bacterium
AAAAATACCCCCTGGACCCTTCCGGAGACGAGGACGTGGACTCGCTTTTGCGCGGCCGAGCTGGAATGAACCTGTCCCGACTGGTCGGGATTCGAATCACTGTCGTCTCTCATAAAAGTCTTCCCTGATTCCCCTTTTCCGGTTCCACGCTGTGCCCCGTGATTTCCAGAAATGCCTCCTCGTCAAGGACGGGTATCCCCAATTGCCCGGCCTTCTCCAGCTTCGAACCGGGGGATACGCCGGCGACCACATAATCGGTCTTCTTTGTCACGGACGATGATACCATTCCCCCCAGGGATTCGATAATCTCCTTTGCGCTGTTTCTCGAGAAGCCTTCGAGTGTTCCGGTAAGGACAAAGGACTTACCCGAAAGGCTCCCCGATACCGCAGAGCCCTCCACCGGGTTAACCCCGGCCTCCCTGAGCCGCTCGATGGTTCGGAGGTTGGAGGGTTCACGAAAGAATGTCGTGATGCTCCCTGCAATCTCGGGCCCGACCTCCTTTACGGCGAGCAGTTCCTCTTCGCCGGCGTTCATGATGGCATCCAGTGTGCCGAACCGGCGGGCCAGTATCTTCGAGACATGCTCACCCGTGTGCCTGATCCCCAGGGCGAAGATAAATTTGTCCAGGGGAGGGGTCTTGGTCCTCTCCAGTGATGCCAGAATGTTGCCGGCGGATTTGGTACCCATCCTCTCAAGGCCTGCCAGGGTCTCTACGGGAAGGCCATAGAGATCGGCCGGATCCCTGACGATTCCACTGTCAAGCATCTGCGCTATCAGTTTTTCTCCCAGCCCTTCTATATCCATACCGCCCCGGGAGACGAAGTGTTTTATGTTTTCCCTGATCTGTGCCGGGCAATCAAGATTGATGCACCGGTGGGCGGCCTCGCCTTCGAGACGCACGATCCGCGATCCGCATACGGGACAGGTGTCGGGGATTCGGAAGGGCCGTTCACCGCTTTTTGCGGAAGGGCCGACCGTTTTTACTATCTCCGGTATGACGTCACCGGCCCTCTGCACGATTACCGTATCCCCGATGTGGATATTTTTTTTGTCGATTTCATCCTGGTTGTGCAGGGTCGCGCGGCTGACCATTACCCCCGCGACGCGAACGGGCTTCATCTGTGCGACGGGGGTCAGGACGCCCGTCCGACCGACCTGGATGATGATGTCTTCAATAGTTGTTGTGGCCTGTGTCGCGGCGAATTTACAGGCAATGGCCCACCGGGGACTCCTTGAAACGGCGCCGAGACGATCCCGGATATTCGTCGAATCGACCTTGATGACCGTGCCGTCTATCTCGTAGGGAAGCTCTTCCCGCCGGTCGGTCATCTCCCGGTAATATGCGATGCACTCCCCTATGTTCTCCGCCCTCCGAATGTGAGTATTTACCGGAAAACCCCATCCGGCAAGGGCCTGCAGAAGTTCCCAGTGGGTCTGGAATCCCGATGGGTCGGGATCGACGAACCCCATGGCGTAGCAGAATATTGCCAGCGGCCTCTTCGCGGTGACCCGTGAGTCGAGCTGCCGGAGTGAACCGGCCGCGGCATTCCTGGGGTTTGCGAATGGATTATCGCCATCCGCCACCCTCTGCCTGTTAAGTTCCCGGAAGGCGTCGGTCCCTATATAGACCTCCCCCCGTATCTCGATGAGGTCCGGTATGGGTGGCGCGCCGGCGGAGCTCATCTTCAGGGGTATCGCGCGGATGGTCTTGAGGTTCTGTGTGATATCCTCTCCGACGGCCCCGTCACCCCTGGTTGATCCTGATCTGAAGATCCCCTTCTCATACACCAGGTTGACCCCGATGCCGTCGAGCTTCGGTTCGACGACGTAAGATACATCCCCCTGGGTGCCCAGAAGGCGCCTGATACGCTCGTCGAATGCCAGGATCTCCTCTTCGGAGAAGGCATTGGCGAGGCTCAGCATGGGGGAAAGGTGTGGGAGGGTGTTGAACTTCTCAAGGGGGGCGGCCCCCACGGTCTGAGTAGGCGATGCAGTGTCGGAGGCAATCGGGTAGATATTCACGTCGACGGGAGGTTGAAATTGTGCGATGGGGGGTTGAAATTGTGCTTCGAGCTCGATCAGTTCCCGCATCAGCCCATCATATCCAGAGTCGGATATTTCCGGATCATCCAACTGGTAATAACGCCTGTTGTGATGATTGATCAGGTCCCGGAGCTCTTCTATCCTTTTCAGGGCGGCTTGTTCTTCCATTATTTTATTCGCTTGAGATATGGCACATCCGAAGGCGCCTTCCTGCTTTCGGGCGCGTCCTTCTGCCGGTTGATAATCTGGTCGTTGAATATACTGTTCTTCACCTTCACCGAATTTATGATGAAGAAGATGATGGCCGATCTTTCCCATTCTTTTGTCGATGCGAAATGTTCCAGTTTGTCCTTGTATTTCTCCCACAGGCTGGTGAGGGATGCCTCGTCAAGGGCGAGTATCTTTTCGGCTATGTCTTCCAACGTATTTTCGATCATCACGGACCTTTCAAGGGTAGGTTGTCGCAAAGATACTAGTCATACGCCGGTAAAATGTCAAACCAAAAGCTCCAAAATAATACTTGTCTTTTTACCATGGATATAATAGGGAATTCGGTATTGCTGACTATGAAGATAGGCGTTATTTCCGATACTCATCTTAATATTTCCGACGATAGACTTGAAAAGATCGTAGAGGATCATTTCCATGATGTTGCCCTGGTTTTGCACGCCGGCGATATCGTCAACCTGGAGGTCCTTGATGTCTTCAGGGGTAAAGAGGTATATGCCGTCAGCGGGAACATGGATCACGCCCCGGTTAGAGAAATCTTCCCCGAGAAGCGGGTAGTGGAGATTGAAGGACGGAGGATAGGCCTGATACATGGCTGGGGGGCTCCATCCGGTCTGGAGGAAAAGATACTCCGGGAATTTGAGGATGTTGAGTGCATCGTATATGGGCACACACACCGGGCTATGAATGAGGTGAAAGGCGGGGTGCTCTTCTTCAATCCCGGTTCACCCACGGATCGAAGGTTCGCAAGGCATAATTCCGTGGGGATACTGGAGATTGGCGAAGAGATTGTGGGGACAATTATAGATCTGGATTGAAGCAGAGGAGTGCGTATGGACAGTATAATGGCCCCCGGGAGGATGGCGTACATTAAAGGCGAGAAGCCGGATGGGTGTATCTTCTGCAGGGAGTCTATCAGGGAGAATGACCTCGTGATGTACGAGGGGACATCCTGTTATATCATAATGAATAAGTATCCCTATACCTCCGGGCATCTGCTGGTGGTTCCCTTCAGACATGTGTGTGATATGGAGGAGACGAATGCGGAGGAAAGAGTGGAGATGATGGAGCTTACCGCCCTGTGTGTGAAGACTCTTAAAGAGGCCTTTGCCCCTGAAGGGTTCAACATAGGGATGAACCTTGGAAAGGCGGCTGGGGCCGGTGTTGATGATCACCTGCACATCCATGTTGTTCCACGATGGCTTGGTGATACCAACTTTTCCACGGTCCTGGGAGAGGTCAGGGTGATTCCGGAGGATCTTACAGAGACCCGGAATACATTGTTACGTTATTTGGGAAAGAAGGAGGAGGGGTAAGATGAAACTTCTGTATACCATGATTATGACACTGCTTATGCTGTTTGTCATCACCTTTTCATTAGCAAATACGGATCCTGTCCATGTCAAATACTATGGATTCATAGATGTCCCCGTGGCCGCATATCTGCTGATCTTTATATCCTTTGGTGTGGGCATCATATTTGCCGGTTTTGTGGGGATCGTGGAGAGATTCAGACTTTCCAGAGAGGTTACACGGATGAAAAAGGAGGTTAAGGCGCTGGAGAAAAAGATACCGGTTGAGAAGATGCCAGCCATTCCGGAGACAAAGACAGAGGAAGCAACTGCAAAGTGGAATCTGTGACAAGCGGAAGAAAATCCTACCCGCCGCAGTCCGATTCGTCCCCTTGTATCTTTTCTATCGCGTGTTTCAGGGCGGGGAGGATGACCGCCAGGTTCTCCCGGGCCCCCTTCGGGCTTCCGGGGAGGTTAATGATGAGAGATTGTCCTCGTATCCCCGCCACGGCCCTTGATATCATAGCATGAGGCGTTTTCTTCATGCTTTCTCTTCTCATCGCCTCCGCCATACCCGGCAGTTCCCTGTCCAGTACCTCGAGAGTGGCATCAGGCGTGACATCCCGTGGACTGACTCCGGTTCCGCCGGTTGTCACAACCAGATCCAGTCTTCGTGTATCGGTGTACTCTATTATCTTGCCCTTGATAATCTCTTTTTCATCAGGGACTATTTCGTAATCGGCAACCTGGATACCGAGATCGGTCAACATGGCGATGACCTCCCTGCCGCTGATATCCTCCCTCTCACCGCGGGAGCCCTTATCGCTCAGTGTTATAACGCCGCCGGTAATCAAGGTGTCCGTTCCTCATTAATAATTAAACATTCATAATTCAAAATTATTATGATTCTTCCTTGTCCGCCTCAGCGATAACCTTTTCCTGCAGGTGTGCGGGGAGCTCTTCATAGCGTGAGATCTTATAGGAAAAAGTGCCTCGACCGCTGGTTATCGATGTGAGATCGGGTGCGTAGGAGAGGATCTCGGAAAGGGGGACCTGTCCCTTGATGACCTGGTTATTCCCCTCTTTGTCCATCCCCAGCACACGCCCCCTCCTGCTGTTGAGGTCGCCGATCACATCTCCCATGTACTCATCGGGTATCTCAATACTGATATCGACTATCGGTTCAAGGAGGGTGGGCTGACAGTCCTGAAAGCCCTTCTTGAAACCCATTGACCCTGCTATCTTGAAGGCCATTTCAGATGAGTCCACGTTATGGTACGTGCCATCGACCAGGGAGACCTTGAGGTCGACAATGGGGTATCCGGCCAGGATGCCTTCGGCCATTGCCTCGATGATTCCCTTCTCCACTGCCGGTATATATGTCTTGGGTATGACGCCACCGACGATCTTATCGGCAAACTCGAACCCGCCTCCGCTGGGAAGGGGTTCTATCTCGAGCCAGGTATCCCCATACTGTCCCTTGCCTCCCGATTGTTTCTTGTACTTGCCCTGGACCCGTGTCTTTTTCTTGATTGTTTCGCGGTAGGGGACCTTCGGCCGCCGGAGGTTTGCCTCCACGCCGAATTTTCTCTTAAGTTTTTCTATGGTTATATCGATATGTACCTGCCCGACACCGGAAAGTATAGTTTCTCCCGTCTGGGGGTCCCGGTGTAGTGAGAGGGTATGATCTTCGTCGATCAGCCTGTTGAGAGAGGAATGTATCTTCTCTTCATCCCCCTTGTTTTTGGCCTCTACCGCGTACTGAACCACTGGCCTTATCAGGGGGACCTTGTCATAGATAATGGGTGACTTTGCATCACACATGGTATCGCCGGTGGATGTCTCTTTCAGCTTGGCAATGGAGGCGATATCTCCGGGGATGAGTGATTCCACGGGAACCTGAGTTTTCCCTTCCAGATAGAAGATATTCCCACATTTCTCACTTACGTCCTTTGACGGGTTATAAAAGACGAAATCCGATGTTAAGGTCCCCGAAAAGACCCGGAACAGGGTGAGCTTGCCCGCGTAGGGGTCGGCGATAGTCTTGAATACCATCGCGGAGAAGGGCGCCTTTTCATCGGGCGATCTCTCCTCTGGTTCCTCTGTGTTCGGCTTTGTACCGGTGACGGCTCCTCGATCCAGAGGGGAGGGGAGAAGATTGACAATCGCATCCATAAGGGGGGCTATCCCCGTGTTGGTGAGGGCCGCCCCGCATATGACAGGGATCAGGTCCCCTGAAATCACTCCCCTGCGGAGTCCGTCCCTTATATCGCCGATAGAAAGTTCCCCTTCTTCCAGGTATTTATCCATCAACGCCTCGTCACATTCAGCTATATCTTCGACCATGGTTTCCCTGGCCGCCGTGGCATCTTCCAGGAGGTCTTCAGGAATGTCCTCTTTTTTTGGTTTCCCCTTGGGGTCGTCAAAGAGCAGTGCCTTCATGTTTGCAAGGTCTATCAGGCCTTTAAAGGATTCTTCGGAACCTATCGGGAGATAGCAGAGGGTTACCTTTTTGCCCAGTTTGGTGTTTATGTCCGCCACTGTCCTAGAGAAATCGGCGCGCTCCCGGTCCATCTTGCTGATATATATCATACGGGGGAGTGACAGCTCGTCAGCGTAGTTCCATACCTTTTCCGTCTGAAATTCGACACCGCCCACGGCATCCACGACAACAACCAGACTGTCGGCGACACGCAAACTGTATTTGGTATCCATGAAAAAGTTGGAATCCCCGGGGGTATCAATGATGTTTACACGGTGTTTGTTCCATTCAAAAAAGTTTACTGCCGAACTGATAGAGATGTGTCTCTTCTGCTCTTCCGGTTCAAAGTCCAGGGAAGATGTTCCATCGTCGACTCTTCCAAGCTTGTCGGACTTCCCGCTGAGGAAAAGAAAGGATTCGCAGAGAGATGTCTTCCCCGTTCCTCCGTGCCCTGCAATCGCGATATTTCTGAGAGAATTGGAATCGTATTTTGCCATGGTGCTCCCTTTCTGTAGCTGTCAGTGACGGTTACAACCTCGCACGAGTAGCTTATTCTGTCTTGCAAAGTCAAGACAAATTTCTCCCTTTGGGGGGGTGCATGGAGGATTTAATTGACCGGTATGCAAAATTGTGATATGTATCTCTCTTTTCCAGATAGAGAATCACTTTTATTGGAAGAGGCGTGAGAAATATGATGTGTATGTTTAAGGTGGGAGACATGGCTGTCTATCCGGCACATGGGGTCGGTGTAATTGAGGCTATAGAGACCAGAGAGGTTATGGGGAGCGAGCAGCCCTTTTACGTCATGAAGATCCTGGGAAATAATGCAACGATCATGATACCTCAGGACGGCGCTCGGTTCATTGGTCTCAGGGATATAATCTCGGAGGAAGAAATCCCCATAGTCTATAAGATACTGAGAGAAAAGAGTGTGGCGGTAGACAAGCAGACGTGGAACAAGAGATACAAGGAGTACTGGGAAAAGATAAAAACAGGGTCGGTTTATGAAATAGCGGAGGTATTGCGAGATCTTTTTACCTTGAAGATTGACAAGGATCTGTCATTCGGCGAGAGGAAGATGATGGATACCGCGAAGAGTCTGTTGATACGAGAGATATCAATAGCGGGTGACTGCGCTGAGCTCGAGGTAGAAGAAAACCTAAACGCGATATTCACGGCGTAGTTTTACGCTCCGTTCATTGAGATAGTGACTGATTTTTAGGAGGTGATATTTGGTTATAAGGCTTTTGCTTATCGTGGCCTGTTCTTCAAGTGGTTATCTCATTGCTTTAAAATATCATCCATTTCCTCTTTCATTAATAGGTTTGGTATCAGGTTTTTTTCTTTCAATTTTTGTAATCCAGACAGAACAGGCTATACGAAAACTTTCACTGCGGGTCATATTCGGCGGTGCTATCGGGACGGTTATCGGGCTTTTGATCGCCTTTCTCTTCACCTGTGGGCTGAAGTTTATGCCCGCCCTGGAGGAACAGGAGGTAATCCCGTGGGTGTATGCCATAATTACGTTCATCCTGGGATATCTCGGTCTGGTTCTGGGCTCGAAGAAGGGCGAAGACTTCCACTTCCCCCGATCCACTCCTTCGAAAGACGAAAAACAGGATTACCGGATACTGGATACCAGCGTCATAATTGACGGCAGGATGTCCGATATATCCGACACCGGATTTATCGAGGGTACCCTGATAGTCCCCCGCTTCGTTTTGGATGAGTTGCAGTTGATTGCCGATTCATCCGACCATATGAAGCGGTCACGGGGGAGAAGGGGGCTGGATATACTCAACCGGATGCAGAAGAGCGATGGTATAAAGATTGAGATTGTCGATATCGATTTCCCGAAGATAAAGGGGGTTGACTCGAAGCTGGTCGCCCTTGCCAAGGAACAAGGGGGAAAAATCGTCACCAATGACTATAATCTGAACAAGGTTGCGGAGCTGCAGGGCATAAAGATCCTGAACATCAATGACCTTGCAAATGCCCTGAAACCCCTTGTCTTGCCCGGCGAAGGCATGACCGTGCGGGTGATCAAAGAGGGGAAAGAAGCGGGGCAGGGCCTGGCATACCTTGATGACGGCACCATGGTAGTTGTGGATAATGGGACCCGGTATATGGGAAAGAGTGTCGAGGTGGTTGTAACCAGCGTTCTCCAGACGTCGGCGGGGCGGATGATCTTTTCCGGCATGAAAGATGATGAGCGAAACGGCATCTCCGCTTAGGAATAAGCGGCAGGGCCGCAACCCGAATATCCCTCAGAACTCATATCACGAAAACTCGAGAGCACGGAAATAATGATGGTGCAGTCAGTCGCAATTATCGTCGCCGGCGGTTCCGGAAAACGAATGTTGCATGACCGTCCGAAACAGTATGTTCCCCTCGCCGGCATTCCCATATTGGCCCGTACCCTTATCACCTTTGAAAAAACCCCGTCTGTCGGCCGCATCGTCCTTATGGTCCCCAAGGGCGACAGAGATTATGTCAGGGATGAGATTGTCGGCAGATACCGTATTTATAAAGCAACACAGATTCAGGCCGGCGGGGAGGCCAGACAGGACTCCGTCAGGAAAGGCCTGGAGATGGTTGACGATGGAGACGATATCGTCGTTATCCATGATGGTGTCAGGCCCTTCATCACGCAGGAGTTGATAGAAGCCTCCATCCGGGAAGCCGCACAGAACGGAGCGGTGATCCCGGTTGTCCCTTCCACGGATACAGTCAAAATAATCAGTAAAGATGGCAGCATTCGAGATACTCTCGACAGGGCAGACCTGCGGCTTGCCCAGACGCCTCAGGCATTCAGGAGGAAGATTATCCTGGAGGCGTACGAGAGCGCGTACCAAGAGGGCTTTTACGGCACGGACGATGCGTCCCTTGTGGAACGACTAGGCATCCCGGTACGGACGATCCCGGGCCTGCCGTATAATGTCAAGATTACCACACCGGAAGACCTTGTCCTCGGTGAGTTTCTGCTGAAAAGGAGCGAGTCAGCCATATGAGAATCGGATTCGGATATGACAGCCATCGTCTGGTCGAGGAGAGAAGATTGATCCTGGGGGGTGTGGAGATTCCCGCTGAGATGGGACTCATTGGTCATTCCGATGCCGATGTCCTGCTTCATGCCCTCTGTGACGCCATTCTCGGTGCCATCGGAGAGGGTGACATTGGGGGGCACTTTCCCGACAGCGATCCCGCCTACAAAGATATCTCGAGCAGAGAACTGCTGATCCGGGTCAAAGAACTGGCAGCCCGAAGAGGGTATATCGTAAATAATGCTGACGCAACGCTTGTCCTGGAAAGGCCGCGATTAAAGGAATATATCCCTGCAATGGTCGCGAATATAGCCGATTTTCTCGCTGTGGAAGCGGGCCGGGTAAACGTGAAGGCCTCAACCAATGAAGGCATGGGCTTTATCGGGCGGGGCGAAGGGGTGGCCGCCTTTGCGGTGGTCACTCTAAAGAGCAGTCGAGACCTGTAGGATCCACAGAAGATCTCCCCTTACGTGCGTAAACAGCGTGCCGCAAAGAAAAGAAGGGGAGTTCTGTCTTGACCGTGTCCCCTCAGTATTATATATATCGCCTCTCTCTAAACTGACCTGCATATGAAACGGAGGAAGGTATGAAGCAGATACAAGATATTGATATAAAAGGTAAAAAAGTTTTGTGTCGGTTTGATTTTAACGTTCCGTTGGATGATGATCTGCATATTACCGACGACAGAAGGATAAAGGCCGCGCTCCCTACAATCAACTACGCGCTGGATGAGGATGCGAGGGTGATAATCATTTCTCATCTCGGGAGACCGGGGGGGAAGAAGGTGGCGGGCCTCAGCCTCGCGCCCGTGGCCAAGAGACTTTCACGCCTCCTGGGGAAAGACGTTGCCCTGGCAAAGGACTGCGTTGGCGATGACGTAGAGAAACTGATTGATGGCATGGAGCCTCGCTGCGTTATCATGCTGGAAAACCTGCGATTTCACAAAGAAGAGGCGGAAAATGACGATGAATTTGCCAGAAAACTGGCCGGGTATGCCGATGTGTACGTGGACGATGCCTTTGGAAACGCCCACAGGACACATGCCTCCAATGTGGGAATAACGAAATTCGCAAAGGTGTCCTGTGCCGGCTTTCTGATGAAGAGGGAACTGAACTATTTCAGCTCCACACTGGAAGACCCCCTCCGTCCCTTTGTGGCCATCATCGGTGGGTCAAAGGTGTCGGGCAAGCTGGAGGCCCTTGCCAACCTTATCAGAAAGGTTGACAAGATGATCATCGGCGGGGGGATGGCCTTTACCTTTCTGAAGGCGATGGGGTACGAGGTGGGTACCTCCCTCGTGGAGGACGACCTTCTTCATACAGCGCGACGGGGTATCAAGATAGCGAAGGAAAATGGCGTGAAATTATATTTCCCCGTCGATTGTGTTATCGCTGAAAAGGCCGATTCGAAGGCGGTGACAAAGATCGTGCCTATCCAGGAGATAGACCCAAATTGGATGGGGCTGGATATCGGGCCTGCCACGATTGCCCTCTTTCGTGAGGCTCTCAGCGACGCAAAGACGATCATGTGGAACGGTCCCATGGGTGTCTTTGAGATCGACGCCTTCAGCATGGGGACCTTCTCCCTGGTCCACGCCATTGCGCAGTCTCATGCCCTGACCATTGTCGGAGGGGGAGACACGGATGTTGCGGTACACCGGGCTGGAGAGAGTGAATATATCACCTATATATCCACCGGAGGGGGCGCCTCTCTTGAACTTCTGGAAGGAAAGAAACTGCCGGCGGTCGAGGCACTCAATAAAGCTGCTAAAAAAATGAAATAACTGCGGGATTGGCCCTATGAGAAACGTCATGATTGTCTGCGAATATGACGGAACCGCCTACCATGGATGGCAGAGACAGCCCAACGGCATCACTATTCAGGAGGTGCTTGAGGAAAAGATAGGGATCATCACGCAGGAAGAGATCCGCCTGACCGCCTCGGGAAGAACGGACGCAGGTGTTCACGCCCTGAATCAGGTGGCAAACTTCAAGACGAAATCGGTCATCGGATGTGAAAATCTCCTGAAGGGTATCAATAGCCTTCTCCCCGCGGATATCGTTGTCAAGGTCCTGCAGGATGCAGATGAGGATTTTCACGCGCGCTACAGCGCGAAGAACAAGGTATACGTATACCGAATATTCAATAACCCGGTGAGGAGCGCCCTCTACAGAAACTACTCCTGGCACCTGCGCGTCTCCCTTGATCTGCGTGCGATGACTGAAGCAGCTGAATTTCTTGAGGGAACCCACGATTTTTCATCCTTCTGCGCCGCAGGGGGCGATGCCGAAGACCACGTACGGACAGCTACAGCCACCTCCGTTGAGGTGGCTGGCGGTATGATCTCATTTACGATAGAGGCGAACGGCTTTCTGCGGTATATGGTAAGAAACATCGTCGGCCTGCTTGTCGATGTGGGGAGAGGGATTACAACGCCCACCGAGTTCAAAGAGATCATGGATGCCATGGACAGGACCAGGGCTGGCATCACCGCCCCCCCGCAGGGGCTTTTTCTCAGGGAGGTCAGGTACTGATGAAGATACTGGTGCTGGGATATAAGGGTATGCTCGGGACCGATCTTATGGCCGATCTTGGGGGGACGCACGAAGTAGCCGGAAAAGATATCGAAGACTTCGATATAACAGCTCCTTCCGAGTGCAGGGATGTGGTTGGGCAGTCGGGCGCGGATGTGGTCATTAACGCGGCCGCCTATACGAATGTCGACGGATGTGAGACGGATGAGGCCGGATCCTTCTCTGTGAACGCGGACGGCGTGAAGAACGTGGCCATGGCCTGCAGGGAGTCCGGCATCAAACTGGTTCACTTCAGCACCGATTATGTCTTTGACGGCACAAAGAAGGCCCCTTACGTGGAGGAGGATGCCTGCAGTCCAATCAACGCATATGGGAGATCCAAGCTGAAGGGGGAGGCGTACCTCAGGGAGATCTCGGATAATTACCTGCTCATCAGGACGTCCTGGTTGTATGGGAGGAATGGAAGGAACTTCGTCGGGGCAATCGTGGAGCGGGCGGAGAAGACGGGAAAGCTGGAAGTGGTCGATGATCAGAGGGGTTCTCCCACCTATACGGTGGATCTGGCGGCGGCGGTGCGGGTCCTCATCGAGGGCGATCACCGAGGCGTTTTCCACCTGACAAACAGGGGGGTATGCACCTGGTACCAGTTTGCCCTCAAGATCCTCGAATACAGAGACATGAGGAACGTCAGCATCGTTCCCATACAATCGGCACAGCTCGGCAGGTGTGCTCCCCGTCCGGAAAACTCGGCGCTCAGCTGCCGGAAATTCGCCGATGCAACCCACCGGACGATGCGGTTCTGGCAGATAGCGCTCGAGGAGTATATGGCCCGTATGAGCTAAGGGGGGGTGACACATGGCCGCCATGGGAAGAGACAACCTCCGGAGGGTACATCCCGTTCCGAACACGGGCTTTGCACGGGCCTACCTTATCGAGGGGCAAGAAGGCCTCATGGCCGTTGACGTGGGGAGCCTGGGGTGCGCAAAGGATGTAGCCGGCCATATAACCCGTGTATTGGGCCGTACCCTGAATGATCTGCACTACGTAACGGCCACGCACTTTCACATAGACCACATCGGCGGAATTGGCCACCTGCTTGGGATGTGTCCGCCCCGGACACGGGTCCTGTTTCACTCCATGGTGAATGATTACCTCACGGGGAAGAAAAAGATATCCCTGATAAAGAACTGGTTTGTGGGCCTTCCCCCCGCGACGGTAGTAAGCGCCCGCTATCTGAGAAGGTTTTCTCATCTGGCCGTTGAGAGCCTGACGGGAATCCCACTCCCGGGACTGAGAGGGATCATCAATCTTCCCTTCCCCCTCGACCGGATTGATTATTT
>JAUSPK010000115.1 GCA_030655735.1 Syntrophales bacterium
GGATGATAAAGTCACTGGATCCGCACAGTGTTTTTATGACCGCGGAACAGTACAATGACCTGCAGACAGATACGAAGGGGACCTTCAGCGGGTTGGGTATTGTCATAACCATGCAGGATGACATCATTACCGTCGTGTCACCGATAGAGGATAAACCGGCATTTGTCGCCGGGGTCAAAGCGGGAGACAAGATAATCAAGATAGATGGTGAAACAACAAAGGATTTTACCATAATGGATGCGGTGCACAAGCTCCGCGGGGAGAAGGGGACAAAGGTAACCATAACGGTTGCCCGTGAAGGTGAAGATGAACCGATACCTTTTGACATTGTAAGGGATCTTATAGAGGTAAAGAGTGTAAAACACAGAATATATGATGGAAATATCGGTTACATCAGAATCTCGAGTTTTCAGGAGACAACCGCGGGCGAGCTTGGCGAGGCCCTCACGAAGATAGGTGCCGGAGATGCCCCCCTCAAGGGGCTTGTCCTGGACTTGAGAAATAATCCTGGGGGACTTCTGGATCAGTCGGTAAAGGTGTCGGACGCATTCCTTAAATCGGGGGTAATCGTATCGTCGAAGGGGAGAAGAAAGAGCAGCGAAAGGATATACGAGGCCAGGGATGACGGAAACGAGCTCGGAGGCCCTATCGTTGTCTTGATCAACGGTGGAACCGCCAGCGCTGCGGAGATTGTATCGGGAGCACTCCATGGCAACAAAAGGGCTATCCTGCTGGGCACCCGGACCTTTGGGAAGGGATCAGTACAGACCGTCGTTCCCCTTAAGGATGGTTCGGCGCTCAAGTTGACCATTGCAAAGTACTATACACCTGACGGTGAGTCGATCCAGGCCAAGGGAATCGCCCCTGATATTGTTGTTGAATATGTGAAACCTGCCCTCGATGTCAAAGACAAACCCAAGCAGCTCAGGGAAAAGGACCTGGAGGGACACATAGAGGGTGAAAAGGAAGAGGGAATAGACGAAAAGGCCGGTAAGGAGATGGCAGATCTCAAGAGAGACAATCAGTTGAAGAGCGCGATAGATCTGTTGAGAAGCTGGGATGTCTTCAAAGAGATGTAAGACTACGGGGAATTCGGAGATGAAGCTCACCGGATCGGGTGTCTGTACGCTATCAAAGTGAAGAAAAAAAAACGATATTCAAAGAAACCGGCACAGGGTAGGGCGGTTCGTTCAAGGGGAAGGTCTCTTGCGGGCTGGATATGCATCCTTGCCCTCATCGGCGCTGTGGCCTCTGCGGGATATATACTGTATCATCGGGGAGACAGTGAAACAGCGAAGATCCCTTACACGCATGGAAAAGGTCCGGCGCTCGGGGTTGTAGGAACCTTGGAGGAACACGAGAGCGCAGGGCCAAAAGAGAGCGCACGCAAGAAAGCAGGGGTGGGGGGGCGAGTAGCCTTTGTCATTGACGATATGGGATATGATGTATCGATTCTGGATGAGATCCTTGCGATAGATGCCCCCATAACAATCTCTATTCTTCCTCACCTTCCGTATTCAGTGGCGGTTGCCCGCCAGGCACACAGGGCGGGGAAAGAGGTGTTGCTCCACCTGCCGATGGAACCGCATGGCTATCCTGAGATACGTCCGGGGAGCGGGGTTCTTCTGCTGCAGATGGATGACAATGAGATAGTGGATCAACTGGAAGAAGATATGCGGAGTGTTCCCCATATGTCGGGAGTCAATAATCATATGGGGTCGAGATTTATGGAAGATGAAGAGAAGGTAACGATTGTCCTCAAGGATATCAAGGGAAGAGGGTTCTTTTTTCTGGACAGCCTGACAACCAAAGACTCAAAGGGATTGCCGGTAGCGGAAAGGATAGGCCTGCCACATGCCGGGAGGGATATATTCCTTGATAATGACTGTGATTTTGGAGAAGCACTCGACATATTACACCACATTGTTGAAGAGAGAGATATGTGGGAAACTATGATAATAATTGGACATCCGCATGAAAGTACCATACGGGCAATCGGTGCGGTGGTGCCTGTCTTTCGGGATAATGATATTCGTATTGTGCCCCTGTCCGATCTGATCGAATGAAGGCAGGGGCGCCTGTGAAGATCTCATCCACGAGTTTCCCAATATGCAGGGATCACTTTGGGCAGGGATTGAAACCCTCGGCGTGAAAAGGCTTGTACCTCCTCCGGTCAAGAAGCGGATCCGAGTTTTTGTGAAGGCACTAAAACCAAGATCATCTCCAAAAGAGTTGGTAGGATCATAAGGATTCAAGGGGTCAAGGATTCGAGTGAAAGGAAGAAAGATATAGCCCAGAAGGATATGGAAGAAAAACAACCCCGGAATATATTCGGTTTTTATACATAGCTTATGGTTCAAATTGTGAGTTAGAGACTCAGATATTACTATCCGGGGACTTGGGTTATATTGAAACTGGTAAATTAGAGATACTCCGGGAGGGGATAGAAGGGGTTGAGAGGATGCTCAAAGCACTTATTAAATCGTTAGAAAGAAAGTACTCGACCCCCTCTCGAACCCTCGAACCCTTTGCATCAACTAATCGGAGAAGAACCTAAAGACAAGACATGAGAACCATATACACGGCTAAACATATATTTCTTCTGAGTCTCCTCCTTTTTTTTGTGGTGGCATGCGCCTCTTTGCCGCGCGAGGACCAAACAAGGGCGGAGGGCCCTTTGTCGGAAGGGTATTATCACTACTCTCGAGGGGTGCTTTTCGCGATTGACGGAGAGCTTGACGAGGCCATTGGTGAATATGAGAGCGCCCTGCGGTTTGATCCCGAATCCCCTTGTCTCATGACCGAACTTGCTTCACTCTACATACAAAGGAAAGAGATGGACAGGGCGCTCAGTTTATTGGAGCGGTCTGTCGCGAGCGCCCCTGAATATGTAGATTCCCTTATCCTGCTTGGCAGTCTGTATGGAAATCTCAAGAGATACGAAGATGCTATACATACATATGTAAAGGTTATCGGTATAGATCCCGAAAGACGAGAGGCATATCTCTTTCTCAACCTCTTCTACCGCGAGAACAACGAATATGACAAGGCGGTAAGCGTGCTGGATGATCTCCTGAGGATTGACCCTTCCAACCTGATGGGCAGCTATTACCTTGCCAAGACATATGTTGCAATGGACAGGTATGACGATGCCCAGATATGGCTCCAAAAAACCTTGAATATCAATCCGGCGTTCAGGCCGGCGCTGATGGATCTGGGGATGCTGTACCGGTCCCAGGATAAAAATGACAAGGCTATAGCGATTTACGAGGATTTTCTCCGGTCTGATCCAGCCGATGTTCAGATACGATTTGAACTGGGGAATACCCTTATGAAGGCAAAGATATATGATGTGGCCTCCGAAGAATTTGAGAAGATATTGGAGTGGGACAGTTCTCTTGCCGATGCGAGGTTTTCGCTGGGACTTGCCTATCTCCTGGGCGGTAAAGACTACGATAGGGCCATCACGGAATTTCTTGAGTTGCTTCGGGGACGGCCTGATAATGACAAGGCTATATACTTTCTTGCATCTGCGTACGAAAAGAAGGGCCAGTATGCGGACGCGCTCAAGGAACTCGAATCCATACCGGGAAAGTCAGGTTTGTACGTGGCCGCCCGTGTCAAGATGGGGATTATTCTGAAGGTGGCCGGTGACGCCGAAAAAGCGATTGGGCTCATCAGAGGAGAGATAGAAAAGGGCAAGGTAGACCTCGAATTCTACCGGTTCCTTGCCGCCCTTTACGAGGAGGGGGGGAGGCTTGAGGAAGCGGAGGATGTTTTAAAGGGAGCTCTTTCCCTTTCGCCTCAGGATGCGGACCTGCATTACCGGTTGGGCGTTGTGTACGGAAAGGGAAACAAACATCGGGAGAGCGTAGAAGAGATGGAAGCACTGCTCACCATTGACCCGGATAACGCCGATGCAATCAACTTCATTGGTTACAGTTATGCGGAGAGGGGGGTGAGGCTTGATGAGGCCGAAGAACTGATCAAGAAGGCCCTTAGTCTGAAGCCAAATAACGGTTATATTACGGATAGCCTCGGCTGGGTTTACTTTCAGCAGAACAGGTTCAAACTGGCGATAGAGTATCTCAAAAAGGCGCTGGACCTTCTCCCCGAAGATCCAACCATTGCCAGCCACCTCGGCGATGCCTACAAAAAGGACGGCCAGATAGAAAAGGCGCTGGACGTATACAAACAGGCACTGCGCCTTAACCCGGAAAACAATGGCCTGAAGGAAAAGATAAGGGATATACGGATACCCGGTGAGTAAAAAATATATTATAGCAATGTGTCTTGTGCTCCTTGCTTTTTCCGGGTGCGTCTCCGGGAAGATCCCGGAGGTTATAAAAAGGCCTGCGGCACGCCCTCAGGATATTCTTGGGAAGATCGCCATGCCGGACAGTGGCGATACGATACGGGCCACGGCAAAGATCTCCCTCAGCTCTCCTGAGGGAGCTTACTCCCGGAAGATGGCGCTTTTGTTGCGGATGCCTTCCAGCCTTCGTGTTGAGGCGATGCCCCTTTTCGGCCCGGCGGATTTTTTCCTTTCTGCGAACGAAGAATCTATCAAGGTGTTTTTTCCGGGGGAGGGAAAATTTTATGTGAGCGCGGCGACACGGGAGAACCTCTTTTTGTTTTTCAAGGTATTTCTTTCCCCTGCTGATATGGTTCCCCTCCTTGCCGGACTGCCTCCGCACATAGCGGGAGGGCAGCTCTCGGGACACGTGGAAGGAAGTTTATACCGGGTAGATATCAAATCCGGCAAGAGGCAGCGGTCACTGTGGGTAGATCCTGATGACCACACCCTGACAAAGATTGAAGACATTGATGATGGCAGGACCCTCTGGAGGGCTACATTCACGGATCACATTGTCGTGAGCGGGGTACCCTATCCACTGAGGGTACGGATAGAGGTGAAATCACCTGAAAGTGTGAACATGGACATCCGGTATCTCGACCTGGATATATCACCCACCGAAGATACGGCAATCTTCGACCTCCAGATACCTTCCGGCATCACACCGATACCCATAGGTCGATAATGTGCACAAGATTTTCCGGAGAGAGAGTTACTTTTACCGGTTGGCGTAAGCAACACGCCAACCGGTAAAGTAGTGCTTAATTGATATCGATCAGTTTCTTTCTGGCCACGCTTGCAGGTGTCGTGTTGGGATAATCTTTAATAACTCCCTGCAACAGGAACTTGGCGCTGGATTTGTCGCCAAGTTTCAGAAAAGAGAGTGCCTGTTTCAAAAGGGCATTGGGAACCTTGTTCCCCTTGGGATAGTTCTGGATTACCGCTTCGTATTCTATGATTGCCTCTTCGTATTTTCCTTGGAAGTAATCACATTCTCCGATCCAGAATTGCGCATTATCGGAATATTCTGAGTTGGGAAAGACCTTCAGGAACTTTCGAAATTCCCCCCTTGCAGCGTCATACCGCCCGCCCTTAAACATACTGTAGGCGTTGGCATAAGCCTCTTCCCTGCCCGTGGGCTCTCCCTTTTCGGTTGAGCCCGCTTTCCCTTCTTCGCCCTCTTTTTCTTCAGTCTTGCCTATACCCAGATAATTTTCAAGGTATGTTAATCTGCCTAAAATATCATTCAGGCTGCCGCGCGGATCTTCAGTCTTTGATTCAAGGGCCGACACCTGTACATCCAATTTCTCAGTGGCGCCCCGCAGCTTCTGCACACTGTCCCTCAAATCGACCAAATCCGCGCCGACATCCGCCCGAATCTTTCTGCTGGACCTTACGGATTCACTGTTTTCCTCGACAAGCTTCTGGAGGACTGTTATTTTTGCCCCGAGATGGCTCTCAGCCCGATGAAGCTCTTCTTGGGTTGCGCATCCCGTGCATGCGAATGCCACGGCCAGGAAAAGAATCGCAAGCTTTTTCAAGAGAAAACCCCCGTACTGTTATTATTTGAGGACTAAGAGAAAATGATCTCTCCTGTTTTTTGCCCACGCCGCTTCGTTATTTGCGGGATCCAGCGGCATTTCTTCACCATAACTTATTGTGGTTACTCTTTTCTCGGCAAGGCCCAGGCCTGTGAGGTAGGTCTTCGCAGCTTCGGCGCGCCTTTCTCCCAGGGCCAAGTTATACTCTAACGTTCCCCTGTTGTCCGAATGCCCTTCGATGGTTAACACCCACCCGGCCTGTTTTGACATCCAGTCAGCAAGGCCCCCCAACATATTTCTGGCCTCAGGACTGAGATCATAGCGGTCAAATGCAAACTGTATGTCTTTGAACGCAGCGGCCTCGGCCAGCAGCATTTTTCTGGCGGCCTCTTCCTTCTGGAAGGCTACCCACCCCGCCTTAGACTTGGCGGTTTCATCAGCCAGGATGTCCTTCATACTGGCATCGGCCTGGATGGCATCGGTCTTGATGGTCTCGCTTTTGACTGCCTGGTCCGTGGCACACCCCGAGACGAAAAGCAGCGAAAGACCAAATATGAGCACCAGCAATCCTACAAAAATAGAGTTTCTCTTCATTTGACCCCCTCCTTTACTTTGTGGTTTTTTCCTTTGCTTCTTTCTCCTCTAAGGCCTTCATTTTTCTGGCGGCCTCTTCCTTCTGGAACGCTACCCATCCCGCCCTGGATTCGGCGGTTTCCTCTGCCAGGATGTCCTTCATGCTGGCATTTTCAGGAATCTTGGCCGCTTCTTTCGCGGCTTTTTCCTTTGCTTCTTTCTCCTCTAAGGCCTTCATTTTTCTGGCGGCCTCTTCCTTCTGGAACGCTACCCATCCCGCGCGAGACTTGGCGGTTTCATCCGCCAGGATGTCCTTCATGCTGGCATCGGCTTTGATGGTCGTAGCTGTAATAGTCGCATCGCTTTTAATGGTCTTGGCCTTAGCGGGCTGTTTCGTAGCGCACCCTGAGACGAAAATCAGTGAGAGAGAGCATATGAGTACCAAAAAGCCCACAACGATAGAATTCCTTTTCATTTTTCCTCCTCCAAATAATTTTTAGTACCTATCCGCCCAGAGACCCTTGGTTACCGGAGATACAGACACCCCCTTGGCGGGGACTCATCTCTTCCAAGAGTATCTCTGCATGGATAGGATAAATAAGCCTAGTTCCTTAAAACATAAAACAGTTGTAAATTCAATATAAATCTAGATGCCTGGACCACGAGGGACTGTTGAAGGATTCCACCCCCTTTATGCCGGGCAATACCCGTAGATTCAGCCCGTTAGCGTTTATCACGCACACCCTTTCCCGGCCGTCCTCTTTCGAAGAGAAAACCAGGTACCGTCCATCCGGTGACCAGGAGGGGGACTCTCCTCCCCCCGCTTCAAAGGTGAGTTGCATGAAATTGTCACCGTTTTCTCCAATCGAAAATATCTGGAAGCGGCCGTTTGATGATCCCTCATAGACTATTCTGGTTCCATCCGGCGACCAGCAGGGCGAAGAATTGTATGAGCCTTGGAATGTCAACCTCCTCACATTGCTTCCATCCGAATCCATAACAAAAATCTGGGGAGACCCGGAGCGGTTTGATACGAAGGCTATCCTTTTTTCGTCGGTTGACCACGTCGGAGATATATCTATGGCGCGATCATCTGTAAGGCGCTGAAGCCTACCGCTGCCGAGGTGCTTGATGTAGATCTCCTCATTGCCATCCTTGCTGAGGACCATGAGGATCTTTCTGCCGTCAAGAGACCAGGAGGCGGGCAGATTCAGCCCCCTGAAAGAGGATACCTTTTGTGTCGTTCCGCTGACCACGTCTCTTATATAGCAATCTGGATTTCCGTCCTTATATGAGGTGAAGGCTATTTTTGACCCGTCCGGCGACCACTGGGGGGAAAGGGTAATGGAATGATAGGCAGTTATCTTGACGGGATCGGAACCGTTGAAGTTTATTGTATATATCTCAGAATTGTTCCCCTCTTTTCCGACGAAGGCTATCTTCGTGTCAAAGACGCCACCCCTCCCGGTTAGTGCAAGGAGTATCTCGTCTGCGAACTTGAGGACCATGACCTTCTTTTCTTCGGATTTCCCCCAGTATTTTTTGCCGGTAAGAAATCTTCCCTCTATGGCATCAAAGAGGCGGAACTCCACGGCAAGGTTTTTGCCGTCATAACTGAACCCTCCCTTTACAAGGAAATCAGAGCCGATACTTGACCAGTTGGAGAAATCTATTTCTCCGACGGTTATTCCGGCACTGTCCTGATCTTCGAGGAAGGCATCCGGGCTGATTATCTTGAAAAATCCGGTAATATTCAGTGTACGGGACAGCTGGTCCGCAAACCATGCGGACAGGTCCTCTCCCGGTTCTGTGTTTCCCAGGTTTCTGAATTCCGGTATCGCCACCGGGAATTTCTGGAATGCGGGAGAGTTTATGTCTATGTACACCTTGCCGCACGCCGCGGAGCTACACCAGAAAACCATTGAGAAAATAAGGAAGCTTATTGTCTTGCGCATCATCTCTCCTGCAGTACCAAGCTGCTGCACGTACACAGTTTGATCTACACCCGTTGCTCTCCATTATAGTGTGTCGCACAGCGGCATAGCGAAGTCTTCAGGGGGTCATCAAAATTCAAATTTTGGCCCCTATAGTTCCGATGAGTGAAACCGTATCCCCAGAGCAATATATTTTTTATTCAGCCACTCGGGGAGGGGGGGGAACTTCTCCACTTTCTTGATCGCCTTCATGGCGGATTCATCAAAATATCTGTTGCCGGATTGCTTTTCAAAGGTCAAGCTTACCACGCTGCCGTTTTTCAGTATCTTTGCCTCTATGACGGTTTCAAGATTGGCATTGTGCAGAATACCTTCAGGCAGGGCCCATTTCTCCTTTATCATGGACCAGACAACAGAGTAATATACCTTCATCTGCATATTCAGCTCTGGGTGGTCGGGAGATGCTACCGGCTGGGCGCCTCTTGTGGTGGTGGTAGGGGGAGCAGTGGTAGAGGCAACCTTTTTCTTTATACCCTCTATCGCCGTATCGACGGTTCCAGCCTCTTTCCTGTGGGTTTTTGCTTCCCGGACGGGGATACGCAGATCCTCTACGACCTCTTTTTTCATTACCATGGAGCGATTTTTGCGATTCATGCCGACCACTCCCCTCGATATCTCCTCGGAAGACCTCACCTCCACGGAACTGGAGGGAAGACTCACCAGATCCACCACATATGATGGTCCGAAGGTCCATCTGGGCTCTGGCAGAGACGGGGAAAAGAAGATGATTGAAAGGATGAGGGCATGGAGGAGAAACGAGAGCACGGCCATGTTATTCAGGCCCGTGACATCATCGTGATTTTTCTCCAGCGCCTCCGTTAAAAAAGTCATGCCTATTCCTTCGGAGACTCTGTAATCATTCCCAACTTATCAACGCCGGCCTTGCGAACTTCAGACATAACACGAACCACAAACCCGTAAGGGATTTCTTTGTCCGCACGCATGAATATCTCTCTGTCTATTCTTGAGGCGAAGATGCCTTCCAGCTTGGTCTTCAGCCCTTCTATGGATGTCTGGTATTTGTTTATAAAGATCTCTTCCTTGTTGTTTATCGTCAATATGAGCTTTTCCTCGCCGACATCCACCGTCTTGGCCTTCACCCGGGGAAGATTGACATCTATCCCCATCTGCAGCATAGGGGCGGTGACCATGAAAATTATCAACAGGACCAGTATCACGTCGACAAGCGGCGTAACATTGATATCCGATATGGGCCGCGTTGCGGCATTCCTTCGGTTTCTTGAATATCTCATTTGCGGGTACTCTTTGTGTAATATCTTTCCACTATGTTGAGAAATTCGGAAGAGAAGCTGTCTGCCTCCACTGTCATGGTCCGTATCGTGTTGGTGTAGTAGTTATAAAAGATGACCGCGGGGATAGCCGCTGCCAAGCCGGCAGCGGTGGCTATCAAGGCCTCCGATATCCCCGGAGCAACTACTGCCAGTGTGGCGGCCCCCTTTATCCCGATGCCCTTGAAAGCGTTCATTATGCCCCATACGGTTCCGAAGAGCCCTATAAAAGGACACGAACTCCCCGTCGTAGCAAGAAAACCCAGTGAACTTTCCAGTTTTGTTGCCTCCGAATCGCACTCCCTGTTCAGGGCCCTTTCAATGTTATCCAATCCCCTCATCTCGAGTGACCATGATGCCTCGCCCTCCGCGTCTGGAAGAGCTTCTTTCTTGATTCCGGCGACCTTGACAAGTTCGGTATAGCCCGCCCTGAAGACCTTGGCAATCTGAGAATATCTAAATTTTTTCGATTCGGGGAAGACCTCCGACAATTTATTTATCTTCATATATCTGTCGAGAAACATCTCATTTTCTCTCTTGGATTTTTTAATCAGCCTATACTTTGTAAGGATGATGGCCCACGAGACCACGGAAAAGAAGAGGAGCAATAGAAGCACAAATTGAACCATGGGCCCCGAATCCAGTATCATGTCGAGGACGTTTCCATGAAAATGTCTTCCAATATCTGCTGATGTTACTGCCAGAGCTTCATCCATTTTTATCCCCCCAAGGGTGTCGTGAGTGCGGTTGAAGGACCTGACAGTCAGGTCCTTCACCGGTCGGTTTAGTGAACTTTTGTAGTTTAAATTCAAGCCATTGTCAATACATCTTTTTTGGTTGCAGGAAGCCGGAAGTTCAGCCCGATGTGCTCCGCGGGATGGAGAAGGTACGCTGTGGTGACGGCCCCGGGCGATATGCCCTGCCGGCACCATGAACGAACGCTCACTGCCGATCCGTGAGAGACCTGCCGCTTTTTGTATTCCGTGTGAGCATGGCTGCCCGACAGGCATTTTTGGCCTTCCGAAAAGCATGCTTCTATGATAGTAGATACAGCCTGTTTCCTTTGCGTACTGAAAATTATGCCTGGAGATTACCTCGTGAGAAAAAGGTCGATACTGCTTTTCATGTCACTGTCTCTGCTTCTGTGCGGGGATCTTTCCGTTGCCTCTGTGCCGGATATGCCGAAGCGGGTGGATATAGAGGCAAAGACCCTTTCATATGACAGTGATTCCAAGACGTATCAGGCCAGCGGCAATGTCATTATTTCTTTTGAGGGTGGGTTCATTAAGGCAGATGATGTCATATTGGACCGATTGAAGGATGAAACGACGGCCAAGGGGCATGTGTTCATAAAGAGCGGCGGAGATGTTCTTGAAGGGGAAGAGGCCAGGTTCAGTATTGCCAACGAGACGGGTGTCATATCCGATGGAAAGGTGTTTTTTGATAAGAACCACCTCTACCTGCGAGGTGAAACAATTGAGAAAAAGGGGGACGCGACCTATTTCCTGAAGAGGGGCAAGGCAACGACATGTGACGGTGAAGATCCCGACTGGATGTTT
>JAUSPK010000121.1 GCA_030655735.1 Syntrophales bacterium
TTATCGGAACTTGGAGTACCTATATATCTGTAACGGGAATACTCAGTTCCTCTTGCGATGTTACTCTCTGATATCAAAGGTTTATACCCTCCTTCCAGAAGGTTGACCCCGGCCTGTTCCAAGAATAAGAACTTTCAGTTCCTGTTTCTGCGGTGCCGTCAATCAATTTAAAGTATGATATCATATAGTTATCATTAAGGCACACTGTTTGCTCTAGGGTAAAATTATCATCAAAGTGGGGGTTGGATAATGTTTCAGCAAGTAAGGCGTGTTGTATGGGTGGGACTGGTGCTGGCGGTGGTGGTTGTTTTGATTCCCGGTCTTGCTTTGGGAGGCGGCACGATATCGATTGTGGGTGAGGTCAATGATGACTTCCAGATTATCACGGACAAGGATCAGGTCTTCGAGATAATGACGGACGATAAGGGGGAAGAACTGATCGGCCACGCTGGAGAAAGGGTAAAGGTTACCGGCGAGGTTGTAGAGGAGGGAGCGGACCGCTCGATCAAGGTTTTGTCCTATGAAGTGCTTAAATAAGAGGAAGGTCAGGACAACAAAAAGTCCAGTAAGGAACAACTTTAATAAAAGAAATCAGGAAGGAAACAGGTTCATGATTCCGAGACGAGGAGGTAAGTAACAATGGGAAAACAGGATATTTGTTTTGAGGATGGAGAGCCTCCTGACGGTAGGCCCGCGTCTGTGGCTCTTGGAATGGTGCGCACAGACGCTGGAAAGGGCGAAAAGAAAAAGACAGACCGGAGAAGAGTCCCGAAACTTGCAACTGTTTCGGAATTCTTAGCGAACTCAGGAACCTTACGGTTCCGAAGGGATTTTTTTAAGGATGTAAGTGCCGTTGAGTGGAATGACTGGCACTGGCAACTTCGCAACAGGATCACTACCCTAGGCGAACTGGAAAGGATGTTTCAACTCAGTGATGAGGAGCGCAGCGCCCTCGGCGGGCAGGGTTCCTCATTTCCCGTCGCGATTACACCATACTACGCGAGTCTTCTCGATCCGGATGATTCGTCACAACCGCTGCGGCGAACGGTCATACCTACTACTGCGGAGGGAATCAGGACACGGGGCGAAAATGAAGATCCCCTGGGCGAGGAGAAGGATACCCCTGTCCCCGGTCTGGTTCATCGGTACCCCGACAGGGTGCTTTTCCTCTTAACCGATACCTGCTCAACCTACTGCAGGTACTGTACCCGGTCACGGACAGTGGGAGGCCCTAAAGATCGAAGCCTGTCAACAGACAGATGGAATAAGGCGATCGAATATATCGAATCGAATCAATCGATCCGTGATGTGCTGCTGTCGGGGGGCGATCCCCTGACCCTTCCGGACGATACACTGGAATGGCTCCTGTCCAAGCTGCACCGGATTCCCCACGTCGAAGTCGTGCGGATCGGTACCAAGGCTCCGGTTGTCATGCCTCAGCGGATAACCCCTGCCCTGTGCAAGATGCTGGGCCGGTTCCATCCCCTCTGGGTAAGCATCCATTTTACCCATCCTGCGGAGCTAACGGAGGAAGTGAGAAGGGCCTGCGAAATGCTCGCGAACGCCGGGATTCCCCTGCAGAGTCAGACGGTCCTGCTCTCCGGGATCAACGACGATGTCGATACCATGCGCCAGTTGTTCCATGGTCTGGTCAAGATGCGCGTCAGACCCTATTACCTCTACCAGTGCGATCCGATTGTCGGATCGGGGCATTTCAGGACACCGGTTGAAAAGGGGCTGGAGATTATAAAAGGGCTGCGGGGCTACACGAGCGGGTTCGCGATTCCGACGTACGTCATCGACTGCCCCGGCGGAGGGGGGAAGGTCCCCCTGATGCCCGATTATGTGATGGGGCGAGACGGCGACGACGTTGTTCTGAAGAACTATGTCGGCAGCCTCTATCGTTATTTTGATGGGGAAGCGACTCGGATTCACTAGAGCCAGCTTTGAAGAGGAGTCGTGGAAGGAAATGAGAGTTGGTATTACCTATGATCTGCGTGATGATTACCTACGTGCCGGGTACGGTGCGGAGGAAACGGCGGAGTTTGACCGTGAAGACACCATTCACGCGATAGAAACCAGTCTCGAGGAACTGGGGTATGAACCCGTTCGGATCGGTAATGTGAAGGCCCTCGTGCAGCGTTTGAATGAAGGGGATCGCTGCGATCTCGTCTTCAACATTGCCGAGGGCCTTCGCGGATACGGGAGAGAGGCCCAGGTTCCCGCTCTCCTTGACGCGTATGAGATACCCTACACCTTTTCTGATCCCCTGATTCTTTCCCTGACCCTGCACAAGGGAATGGTAAAGCGGGTGGTCCGCGATCTGGGGATACCCACGCCCGCTTTCTACGTCGTGGAATCGGAGGCGGACATCTCGTCCGTCGATCTCCCCTTCCCTCTTTTCGCGAAACCCGTGGCGGAGGGGACCGGAAAGGGAATCGACGCCGCATCAAGGATTACGGACCGACAGTCTCTTACGAGTGTCTGCAAGAGGCTTCTGAAGAAACATTGCCAGCCCGTGCTGGTGGAAACCTTCCTCCCCGGTCGGGAGTTTACCGTGGGGATACTCGGGACAGGGGAGGCTGCCGTGTCGATCGGCGTCATTGAAGTGATATTGAAGGAGAATGCCGAGCCGGATGTCTACTCCTACGAGAACAAGGAGCGTTTCAAGGAACGGGTCGAATACCGTCTGGTGAGCGACGAGATGGCGAAGCAGGCGGAGAGAACGGCCCTTGCGGTATGGCGGGGTCTGGGGGGCAGGGATGCGGGCCGGGTGGACCTGCGTACCGACGCCGCCGGCATTCCGAACTTTATGGAGGTAAACCCCATCGCCGGACTCCATCCGGAAAATTCTGACCTCTGTATCATTGCCGCAATGAGGGGGATGACCTACACCGCACTCATCGATGCGATTATGAAATCGGCCCTCGGCCGTCTGAATGGTGCGGGAAAGGTCTGCTGACGGGCTATGAAGAAGAATCTGATAGGACTGGTGCACAACATCCCTCAGTCAGGCTCGTACGCTTTTTCTGAGTCCTCCGCCGATGTGATGACTCAGGTGGCTTCAATCGAGGAGGCTCTCCGTAGCCTCGGATACTCCTCGAGGCGCATCCCCTTTTCCAGAGATATAGATGCGTTTCTCGCAACGTTCAGGGAAGACCCCGTCGACATGGTCTTCAACCTCTGCGAGACCGTTGACGAAAATCCGCTCTTTTCCGGCCACGCCGCCGTCGTCCTTGAACTGCTCGGCGTTCCCTTTACCGGTTCTCCCTCGTCGGCTATCACCTATACGATGGACAAGGCCATGACGAAGCGGATATTGAAGGGATGCGGGATACCGACTCCAAAATATCTTATATATGAGGGATCCCCGCACTTCAATGCCGGCTGTCTCACCTTCCCGGTTATCGTGAAACCGAGGTGTGAAGATGCCAGTATCGGGATTGACCAGGAATCGGTATTCGGGAGCGAGGGCACATTGAAGGAGGCTTTGGGGCCGTTCTATGAACGGTTCGGACATCTGCTTGTCGAGGAATATATCGATGGAAGGGAATTCAATGTATCCCTCTTCGGGTATCCCACGGCCGACGTGATGCCGATTGCGGAGATAGATTTTTCGGCCTTTCCCGGCGATATTCATCGTATCGTGGGATACCGGGCGAAGTGGGATACCTCGTCCCCTGAGTACAACAACGCTGTCAGGACCTTTCCCGTGGATCTCCCCTCCCCTCTCCACCAATCACTTGAGAAGATCGCCCTTGAATGTTTTCATACCTTTATGCTCAGGGATTACGTAAGAGTCGATATCAGGACAGATCGCCGTAATAACCCATATGTCCTCGAAATCAACGCGAATCCATGCATCAGTCCGGATGCGGGATTTGTCGCTTCCCTTGCACAGGCAGGGATCAATTATACGGAGATGGTGCGGTATTTTGTGGAATTCATGTCGCTCCGTTCGTGCTAATATGATCAAACCCATAACCCATCACGACAGAAAAAAGTTGTTCAGCCTCCTGAAGCAGACCGGTGTCTTCAACAAGGGGGAGATTACCGTTGCGATGGAGATAGTCGATCTGGTGCTGGCAAAGAACGATAACGAGGATTATCAGACATTTTCCTACTATGACACGGAAAATCAATTCATGGGCTATATCTGCTTCGGTCCGATACCGATGACGGATCTCCGTTACGATCTCTACTGGATAGCGGTTGACAGGCAGGCCAGAGGGAAAGGTGTTGCGGCGGAACTTGTCGAATTTATGGAGAAACAGGTTGCCAGGCAGAGGGGCGGGAAGATATACGTCGATACCTCAAGCACCCCTTTGTATGGCGCCGCGCGGGGGTTCTATGAGAAACAGGGCTATTCCCGTTTGTGCGTCCTGGATGATTTCTACCGGAAGGGAGATAGCAAGATAATCTTCATGAAGGATATTGATGCATCAAAATAAAAGAAGAGAAAAAACCCCAAAACACTGATAAGGAATGAATCGTGGAAGACATTAGAATCGTATGTATCCAATGCGGTCATGAATTTGTGTTCACCGCCTCAGAACAGCGCTGCTACAGGGACCGTAACTTCACCAGCCCCAGACGATGCCCCGAATGCCGCAAGAAGAAGGCGAAGATGGGCTGCCCTGCTCAAAATCCAAAAAATCGAGCCCGAAAAGACGAAGAAGCGTACTGGTAGGAAGTGGACTGACTGGTACCGACTTTCTGCCTTGACATGGCCGGCGCCGAAAAAGGGTCGCATCCCCTCCTCTCTGGCGGTCACATTACGAAAAGAGTAGAACGTCTTGGGGGAAAATCCTTGATTTATCTAATCATGATGGTAGACTTGCATCATTCTTGTTATCTGCGGAAGTTTAACCGGAAGGTACTGATACTTTACAAAAAGAATGGCGTGGCAGCGTCTGGAAAGTACGGAGGAAATATGTACAAAAGAATGACAGTGGGTGTCGTGGTTGCCCTGATGTGTATGACCATGCTTGTCGGCTGTTCTCAGGATGAAGCGACCGGTCCGGTTAGTCCGGATAACAAGAATCTTGTCCTTCCAATCGATATCGCCGGGATTGAAGAACTGATAAAGATACGGGATTGCCCCCTCATGCTCGTTGCCATGGCCTCATGGTGTGGCCCCTGCCGGGAAGAATTGCCGATTCTCCAGAGAATGTATGAGAAGTACAAGGATAAGGGGCTCAAGATTGTCGGCATCAGTCTTGATGTAGGAGGGCCTTCGGCGATGCAGCCGCTCGTGGATCAAATCGGGGTTAATTTCCCCGTATACTGGGGGGGTGAAGCAGTCACAGTGCAGTACAGGATTTCGGCCATACCCCTCACCTATATCGTAAAGAATGGAGAGATCGTGGAAAAGATTCTCGGGGGGCGCGGGGAACAGTTTATCGAGGATAAAATCAGATCTCTTCTCGGTGAATGCGAAGAATAGAAGAAGTTTTAAACTTTTCATGCCTCACAGCAGGAAAGGAGTCCCCTGCTGTGGAATACAAGACAAAGTGGGTTTCTTCTGCTTCTCCTTTTTCTTCTCTTTCTCGTCATTGGCATTAATGC
>JAUSPK010000122.1 GCA_030655735.1 Syntrophales bacterium
GAGTAAAAATCACTCTGAGGGTGTATCTCGGTCACCCCGAGGATACCGGGGCCCTCCTCCCCCGCCAGAACGATGCACGAAAATTCGGTCCCTTCGAGGTCTTCCTCCACCAGTGCGGCCCTGTCCCATTTGAAGGCCCCGGCCATCGCGCCCTCCAGCATGTCCGGACCCCTTACGATGGTCACCCCCATGCTCGACCCTTCCCTGATGGGTTTAACGACGAACGGGATCGCTAAGGCCTCCGATATCCTTTGTCTGACGCCCTCTTTATCCTGCAGCCACTCCTCTTCCCCCACGACCATGCTCTCGGGGACATCGATGCCCGCCGCATTCAGTATCTTCTGCTGCACGCCCTTATCCATGCCCAGGGCCGAGGCCAGGACGCCGGGCCCGGTGTAGGGGATCCCCAGAATCTCGAGAAGCCCCTGGATGCATCCGTCGTCGCCGTATTTCCCCTGGAGGGAGATAAAGGCGAAGTCGATCTCGTCCCTCAGCCCCTCGTACGATATCCGCCGCGCGTCTTTTTCAAGATGATCCGAGATGTCGGTCGTGGTGTTCTGGGATATCAGCTGCCAGGGGATAATCCATAAGGCCCCATCCCCACCCATAAAAATCGGAACGGCCTCATACCGCTCCCTGTCCAGGTTATCATAGACATTCCGGCCGCTGTTCAGAGAGACCTCTTTCTCGGAAGACATCCCGCCCAGTATGATCCCCACTCGCAACAATTCCATCAAGACACATTCCCTTTTTATCTACACGCTACAGGTCCCAGACAAAGGTCACACCGCTGTTCGGGAACACCCACTCATCATTATCAATCTTCAGGTCTATCGACCGGCCCTCGTTCGCTTGTACGTCCGGATAGGGGCGTCGCCCCGCAAAGAAGCTGACCTCCCTGACATTCTTCAGGCCCGTCCCCTCGTAGTGAAACGAGATATTCATCCCCCGTGTGGGATAGGCCAGATAGACGGGGAACATCCTGCTGCTCCGCGGTTTCTTTGTCTCTATCTCGATCTCCATCTTGACCTGCCGGTTCAGGGATTCTTCAAGCTCATCGCCGCCGCACAGCACCTCATAACCTCTGTCCGTGTTCTGCGCGCTGATGACCGGCACATCGGCGCCGTCGATCCTGACGCGGGACACGCTGAAATCACCCTTCATCAAAGGGCTGTCCGTGCCGTTCAAGAGCGACCGGTATTCGCACTTCTCCTCCTCAAAGAGGGCCGAGAGCTGCTCGTTATTCCGGGCGCAGCCTATGATGAAGAGCGTGTCTCTGAGTATCTTTGTATACTCGATGTGGGTTGTAACCTTGAAATCAACCGCATCCGGGTCTGGGTGTTCGCTTATCCTGATATCATATCTGAATCCCATCCTCAATTCCAGTTGACGGTTTTCCCTCCCGAAGAGCGTCTCGAACATCTCGTAATAGATCGCGTCGGCAAACTGCGGGTCGGTGGTCCTGGCCTGGAGACAGCCGCGTATCTTGGTATCGATCCGGGCGATGGACTTCTCCTCGCCCGGTATGAATATTCGCCTCCGCTTCGGCTCGACCGCATCGGGTTTCCCCTTGTCGACGAATACGCGCGGCGCCCTCTTCCCCAGGGCACAGAGAATTTCATAGCTTATCGTCCCCGCCTTTTCGGCAATCTCACCGGCCGAGATATACTCATTCCCCTGCCTTCCCATCAGAACGACCTCATCGCCGATCTCACAGTCGGGGATATGGGTTACATCCACCGTGCACATATCCATGGAGATTCGTCCCACAATGGGCGCCCGCTTCCCCCGAATCAGGGCCTCGCCCCGATTCGACATGACAACGCCGTACCCATCCCCGTATCCGACGGGTATCGTCGCTATCCGGGTGGGCCTTTCGGTAACATACGTCCTGCCGTACCCGATGCTGTACCCCGCGGGGAAATCCTTGAGAACCACAATGCTCGTCTTGAAGGTCATCACCGGCGTCAACTGTGCCTTCGCTGTCGTACCGGGTCCGGGGTATACCCCGTATGTCATGAGACCGGGACGCACCATATCCAGATTGAATGCGGGAAAATTGAGAACGCCGCCGCTGTTGGAGATATGCCGCAGGGGAATAGAGATCCCCTCCTCTTGCAATCCCTTCAGGATCTCTCCAAAGAGTCTCCACTGGAGGGCGTTATATTCGTCGTCTTCCGCCTCGCTCACGGACAGATGGGAGAATATCCCTTCCACCTCTATATGAGGGAGGGCAATAATGTCCTTTACCATCACGATCGCGTCGCTTGAGATGGTCCCCCCTCTGCCCATCCCGGTGTCGATCTCGATATGTACGGGGAGGCGTTCCCCCTTTTCGACGAGGATCCTGCTCAGTTCACCGGCAAAGTGGAGATCGGACACCGAGGGAATCAGATTGTACTTGATGATCTCATCAATCTCCGGGGTCGTGGAGGGGCTCAGTATGATGATGGGCGCCTCGATCCCGCCGACCCGAAGCTGCACCCCCTCGTCCGCGTTGGCCACGCCAAGCGCGTATACACCATTCTTCACGGCGGCCTTTGATATCTCAATCGCCCCATGGCCGTAGGCGTCCGCCTTCACCACCTGAAGGACCTTGACGCCGGGACCTGCCAGCCGGTGTATCTCGGCCCAGTTATCCCTGAAGCTGTCCAGATCAATCTCCACCCAGCTTCTGTATCTCTGCCCCTGTAGCGACATCTTCAGAACGACCCCTTATCGCTTGAATTTATACCCTGATTCTCACCCTTAAACCGCGAAGATACTACCAAAACAGGGGTGAAAGTCAAGGTAAAGGATACAGATATCGGAGAGGGTACAGAGAAAAGTCGCACGCCGGGGCTGAAACACAATCCATAAAACAGCAAACAGAGATGAAAAACCGTTCAGCTAATCTCTTGACAATGCAAAAACGTTGAGATAGAAAGTCACTCTTCGAATCACACAAAAGCCGATGTAGCTCAGCCGGTAGAGCAACTGATTCGTAATCAGTAGGTCAGCGGTTCAAATCCGCTCATCGGCTCCACGAATAAAGAGGGGTTACGAGAAATCGTAACCCCTTTTCTGTGGTCGGGAGTGACTATTTTTGCTTCCTGTACTCGATAAGAAAACTCAACAACTAGATACCCAAGACTTCAAATACAAAGCTTCAGGTAAGCTGATCGGGCCAGATCATTGAATGCGGGATGAAATGTGCAGAGCTGAACCGTGTATTTTTCCTTATTGCCCAAATCCCAGCAGATTCATGACGCCCAGCTCTTTGCTACACTGCGGGCAAAGATCA
>JAUSPK010000129.1 GCA_030655735.1 Syntrophales bacterium
ATCAATCTTCCCTTCCCCCTCGACCGGATTGATTATTTCGGAGATACGGGGGAGAATATCTCCTCCCTCGGCGACTTCGGTTTCGGGGAGTGGGACGTACTGCAGACTCCCGGGCATACGGAAGATTCGGTCTGTTTTTTCAACGAAGCGACGGCAGAACTGCTGTCGGGAGATCTGATCATCAATATATCCGCAGACGGCAGGGGAGAGGTGAACCGGTTTCACTGGAGTAAGGACCGTATAACAAAATCGTACGAATATCTGTGCAGAACCATCAGCCCCACAGTTGTCTATCCCGGTCATGGTGAGGTGATAGGCGGGGGCGGGGATACCCTCTCAAATGTCAAGGCCTTTGCCGGAGATACGGCAGCCCAAAGCCTTTGAGAAAGAGGAGGTCACCTTGCAGGGAAAAATAGCCATTATGTCCGAAGAGCTGTCCAACAGGATAGCCGCCGGCGAGGTGGTCGAGAGGCCGGCCTCCATCGTCAAGGAGCTTGTCGAAAACTCCCTTGATGCCGGAGCGACTGATATTCTTATTGAACTTGAGGGCGGCGGGAAGCGGTCGATAAAGGTTGTGGACAATGGCAGGGGGATCGATCGGGATGACGTGGCGCTCGCGTTTGAGCGGCACGCCACGAGCAAGATATACACCTTCGAAGATATCCACCGGATAACCTCCTTCGGATTCCGCGGGGAGGCCATTGCGAGCATAGCCTCCATATCCAGGATCGAAATGCTGACAAGGCGCACAGGGGACTCGTCAGGCACGCGGGCGGTGGTACGGGGGGGAAGGATTGAAGAGGTTATGGATGCCGGCTGCCCCTTCGGTACGTCGGTACGGGTGGACGATATTTTCTATTCCACGCCGGTCCGGAAGAAGTTTATGAAGGGGGATTCCACCGAACAGTCTCACTGCATGGATGCCATCGTGCGGCTGGCCCTCTCCAACCAGGAGGTGAAGATACGGGTCGTTGCCAACGGCAGGGCCATCCTCAATGTGCCGAAGACGAAAAATCTGTCAGACAGAATCGCCCTCGTCTTCGGCGACGATTTTGGGAGGCATGTCCTTCAGGTTGAGGGGCGTAAGGGGGATGTGACACTCCGCGGGGTCATTTCCCCGCCTGATCGCACACGATCAAACATGAAGGGACAGTTCTATTTCGTCAATAACCGGTTTATACGGGACAAGACCCTGAATCATTCGGTTATAACCGCGTACCGGCGGTTGATAGAACCACGGAGGTTCCCGTACGTTGTCCTGTTTATAGACATCCCTACCGGCGATGTGGATATCAATGTCCATCCCTCCAAGATGGAGGTGCGTTTCATAACCCCTTCGGAGATATACAGCCTCATCAGGGATACCCTCTCACGCGCCCTGGCCGGCATGTCTGTCGCCCTTCCTGATTTTCAGAGACCCTCACCCCCGGGCGGGGATACATACCGGCAGCGTGTCGGAGAGACCCTACATCGGTACACCCTCCAGTCGGGCGCTGAAAAGCGGACCTTTGACATGAATGCCCAGCAGACAGGTATGAAGACTCCTCCGGCCTCCTTGGGTGGGGAAGAGGGGATCAGAGGGCGACCGGATCTTTTCGGTGAACAGGTCCCTGCCGTACCGGAAGAGGGGGTGTCCTTTTCCTCCCTTACATATCTGGGACAGGTTGCGGGCACCTATCTCGTGTTTTCATCGGACAGCGCTCTCATCCTCATGGATCAGCACGCGGCCCACGAGAGGGTACTCTTCGAGAAGCTGAAAATCTCAAAGGGAGGAGAGGTGGCCGCTCAAGGCCTACTGATCCCCGAGATTGTGACCCTGCAGCCGGGTCGCTTTGATCTCCTGATGAATGCCGTCGAGGTGCTGGGGGATCTGGGGCTCGGCGTGGAGCGGTACGGTGAAAACACGGTCGTTGTAAAACAGGCCCCCGCGTTTCTCACCGGGTGCAATCTCGAGGCGCTTATCTCCGATGTCATAGAAGAGATCGCTGATACGGGGAAGACTGAAAATATCGATGAAACACGGGACAAGGTCCTTGCGCTCATGGCGTGCAAAGGTGCCGTTAAGGCCAATGACGCGCTCGTGGCCTCAGAGGTCGCGGCGCTGTGCGAGGACCTCGATGCGATACCGTTCGCGGCAACCTGCCCGCATGGAAGACCGCTCTATACCGTGATCGGGCTGCGGGACCTGGAGAGGATGTTCAAGCGACGATGACGGATGAGCAGGGGAGTAAGGAGTAGAAGGTAATTGCGACAATATGGATCATCTCCAAAAGAGTTGGCAGGATCATAAGGGACCATGGGGTCAAGGATTCAAGTAAAATGCTTAAGCATTATAAAGAATTAGAAATCCGGCAAAATCATGCAAACCCTGTTTAGAAATTTAGGAAGCACTCGACCCCCTGAATCCTTGAATCCTCGACCCCTTTCCATCAACTAATCGGGAAAAGAACCAAAATGCAAAACTCAAGGCCCGAAACTCAACCCCCCCCAAAGGGGATACACCCGAAACCCTCGCTTATTGTTATTACAGGCCCCACCGGCGTGGGGAAGACCGGCCTGGCGATCAGGCTTGCCGAGGAGTTCGACGGAGAGATTATCAGCGCCGACTCGATGCAGGTCTATAGGCATCTGGATATCGGCACCGCGAAGCCCTCTTCCGAAGAACAGGCGCGTGTCCCCCATCACCTGATCGATGTCGTCGATCCCGACGAAGAATTCAACGCCGCGATGTTT
>JAUSPK010000136.1 GCA_030655735.1 Syntrophales bacterium
GGAACATCCGGCCGTGATGAGGGTCTGCTCCCCGATATCTCTCCCTGCGACACATGCCTTTGGACGCGTCCCTCTTGCCGCTCCGTGCTACGGCGTGATCATGACCTTGATGGCGCCGGGGTCCGTGATCGCGGTCTTGAATGCCTCGTCCACCCTGTCCAGCGGAAAGCGGTGGGTGACGAAGGGACGGGTGTTCGCCTTCCCGGTCCGGATGAGGTCGATCGATCCGGGGAAGTTGCCCCCCAGGCACCCGATCAGGGTGATGTTCTTGGTGATGACCGGCATCGGGTCCCAGGTGAGGGGCTGTTCGTATATCGCCACCAGCATGATCTTCCCCCCGCCACAGGCCATCTCGACGGCCTGGTTGAAGGTGGCGGGAGAGCCGGCGCACTCGACGACGATATCCGCCCCCATCCCCGAGGTTGCCTCCATGATGGCGGGCAGGGGATCCTCCTTCGCCGCGTCGATGACCAGGTCGGCCCCGCACACCTTCGCGGCCGCCAGTCGTGACGGCCTCCGGGCGCTCACCAGGACGGTTTTGACACCCATTGCCTTGAGCACCTGTATAGCGTTCAGACCGATAACCCCGGCCCCCAGAACGACGGCCGTATCCGTCTCTTTCGGGTGGGCCCGCCTGACCGAATACAGCGATATCGACAGGGGCTCCACCTGAGCCGCATCCTCATAGGTCAACTCTTCAGGCAGGGGGAAGACGGTCTGTCCGACCGCCGCGAAGGGGATCGAGACATACTCCGCCATGGCGCCGGGGAGCTGGTACCCGACAAGGGCCATGTCGGTGCACCGGTGGGGCTTGCCCTGGCGGCACCAGAGGCACTGCCCGCAGGAGCGGAAGCCCACGGCGGTCACACGATCGCCCACCTTGATACCGGTCACGTGCTTTCCCACCTGCGCCACGTCACCGCTGAACTCGTGGCCGAATATGGTCCCCTCATTCTCGCCGGACTTGTATTGATGCAGGTCGGAACCGCATACGCCGCACGCCTTCACCCTGATGACGATCCCATACGGCTCGGCTACGGGGTCGGGCACCGTCTCCATCCTGATATCATTTGCCCCGCGAAGTACCGCTGCCTTCATTGCTGCTCCTCCTATCGTGGTTGTATAATTGTAAGATTGAGTCTTTGTCTTGTAGCCTCTGTTTCTACAGCCCCTGATTCTTGTATTGCAGGGCATAGGCGTAGTATCCTTCCACGTCCGCTCTGAGCCTGCGTATCTGTTCGTCGGTTACCTGCCCCTTTACGGTGGCGGGGACGCCGACAACAAGGGAGCGCGGCGGTATGATCGTGTCTGGCGTGACGAGGGAACCAGCGCCTATGATGCATGAATCGCCGATCTCCGCCCTGTCGAGGATGGTGGCGTTGCTGCCGACCAGGACGTTATCCCCGATCGTGGCGCAGTGGACGACGGCGCCGTGTCCCACGATGATGTGACTGCCGATGACGAGGGGCGTGCCGCAATGGACCACGCAGTTGTCTTCCAGATGGACATACTCACCGATAATCACTTTTGCATAATCGCCCCGTATGACCGCGCCCGGCCAGACGGACGAGTGCTCGCCGATTTCAACATCGCCCACGACATAGGCGGCCTCGCTGATGAAGGCCGTCTGGGCTATCTTCGGCAGCGTGTCTCCGAGCCCTCTGATCATACGTGCCTCTCCTGTTCTGTTCTGGCCGATATACGACATGACTTCCTTTTCATCGCATGAGAGGGCGGTCCCTGTCAAACCTCAAGATGGGACAGCGGTCGCGTCGCCCCTGAACTTTGCCGTTTCCCCTTGTTTTTATTTGTAGTACAATGCCGACCCATGTACATGTACGCACCGGCGGCCGCGTGAGACGAGTCGGATGAACGGTTCTCCGGAAACGGTTGCACGCATTCCACCACGCGGAGCGCGGGGGAGGAGAGGTACTCATGAAAAGCGGCAGACTGTTGTTTCTCTTTCTGATGGCGGCCCTGATGGTCTCCTGCAGGTCCGCGACGGGCCCGCAGTCCTTTGCCCAGATCCTGGACCGGCCCGACCGGCCCAAGATCGCCCTGGTCCTCGGCGGTGGCGCGGCGCGGGGCTTTGCCCACGTGGGTGTAATCCGGGCGCTGGAACAGGGGCGTATCCCCATCGATATGGTGGTTGGCACGAGCGTGGGGAGTCTCATCGGCGCGATCTATGCCTCAGACCTGAACAGCTTCGAACTGGAATGGACGGCCTTTGCCCTGGAGAAGGACCACCTCCTGGATTACGGTCTGATGACGGCGCTGACCGGGATGGGTACGGTGAAGGGGGACAAGCTCGAGAATTTCGTCAAGGCCAGGATCCCCGTGGAGAAGATCGAAGATCTGAAGCTGCCCTATGCGGCCGTTGCCACGGACCTGAACAGGGGGACGCGGGTTGTCCTCCGGAAGGGATCGATCGCCAGGGCGGTCCGGGCGAGCAGCGCCATCCCGGGGGTGTTCCAGCCCGTGGAATATCAGGACAAACTGCTCGTGGATGGCGGCGTGGTGGACAATATCCCCATCTCGGTCGCGCGAGAGATGGGGGCGGATATCGTGATCGCCGTGGACATCGGCGAGAACGTGACTAACTTCAACATCACGAACATCTTCGACGTGATCCTCCAGTCCGTGTACATCATGTTTAACGAGAACACGCTCTTCAGGAAGAAGGATGCCGACGTCCTCATCACGCCGGCCCTGGGGACCGTGGGGATGTTCGATTTCACCCGGAAGAAGCAGGTCATGCAGGCGGGGATCGACGCAACGCAGAAGGCCCTGCCCGAGATCGTATCCACGGTGGAGAAGTGGATGCGGGGGGAGGGGAGGAAGAGGTAGGAGCCCATTGCGGCACCCCCGGTTGTACATCCGGTGATCGGGGTTCGCCTTGCTGGGCCGGTCAAATCCCTCCCGTAGAGTTTGCTTCGGGATCTTCTCCAAGCCGGCTTTACCTCACCCCATTTTTCTCAGTTCTCTCCTCAATGTTTTCCCGAGGGCGCTCTTGGGGAGCGCGTCCAGAAACCGGATCGATTTCGGTCTCTTAAAGGTGGGCAGATGCCCCCGGCAGAAATTCAGGAGATCCTCCTCACAGACCGCCCCGGGGGTCTTGAGGGTGACAAACGCCTTGACCACCTCGCCGTATACCGGGTCGGGAACGCCGATAACACCCGCTTCCAGGACCTCCGGGTGCATGTGCAGGATGTTTTCTATCTCCTTCGGGTAGATGTTTTCTCCCCCCCGGATGATCAGGTCCTTCTTCCGGTCCGTTATGTAGAGATACCCGTCTTCGTCGGCATATCCGACATCGCCGGTGTGGAGCCAGCCGTTCCGCAGTGTCTCAGCCGTCTCCTTAGGCTTATTCCAGTATCCCTTCATGACGCCGGGCCCCTTGATGACGATTTCCCCGGTCTGTCCTGCGGGGACCTCCCGGTCGTCTTCGTCAAATATCTTGATCGTATTGCACTTCTGGTAGCATTTACCGATGGAGCCGTACTTGGGGGGCCGCCTTCCGGCAATATTGCCGCAGTTGACGGTCGTCGCCTCACTGAGGCCGTATCCCTCCCAGATATCAACCCCGTACCGCTCCTTCCACTGGCGGGCCACCTCCAGCGGCATCGGCGCGGAACCGCAGATGCATATCTGCAGAGAGCTTAAATCGTACCCTGGGGCGGCGGGGTGGTTTAGTATCTGGATATACATGGTCGGCACACCGCGAAAATCCGTGACCTTGAACTGCTCGATAGCACTCATCGCCTCTTCGGCATCCCACCGGCTTATAACTACGAGCTTTCCCCCCGTCAGAAACTCGAGACTCAGGGCGAATACCCCGTAGCCGTGGAACAGGGGGAGCGTGATGAGGGAGACACGGTTCCGGCTGACGCCGAACACCTCCATCTCCTGATCCGCTATCTTGCCCCGCCGCGCATCCTGCTCCTGAATTTTCCCTCGTGCCGTGATACCCCATGAATCCAGCAGGACCAGATCGTAATATCCCGTAACGTGGGTATACCAGTTATAGTGCGTCAGCATCACGCCTTTGGGGTTTCCCGTGGTGCCGGCGGTGTAAATCATGACGGCCGTATCGTCGTTGTCCGTGTCCTCCGTGACCAGTTCGTCCGACTCCCCCTCAATGATGGCGTCATAGGAGATGGCATCCTCGGGGATCGGCCCCCCGGTCATGATGATGTGCTTCAGCTGCTCTGCCCCAGTGCGTGCCTCCCTGATGGCTTCGATGTAGCCGGCAGTGCTGATCAGGGTGACCAGGCCCGCGTCCTTGTAAAGATAGGCAAGCTCGCCCACGCGAAGCGACGGGTTCACGGGGACCATTATCGCCCCGATCTTGAAGGTGGCGAAAAAAGCCTGCATAAGCTCGGGGCAGTTGAGGAGTTGAACGCCGACCCGGTCTCCCTTCCTGATCCCCAGGCCCTTTAAGGCATTGCCCAGCCTGTTGGCAGCGCGGTTCAACTCGACATTGGTATGCCACTGCCCTCCAAACCAGACGAGATCGTATTCGCCGAACCTCGCGATATTGTCTTCCATCAATCTTCCAATATTCATTCCTGTGGTTCCCTCCTCAATACTTGGAATGTATGGTTAGTCATACGAACCTGTCTCGTGGATAATCGGACCGCACCCTTTGTATTCCGCCCCGCATCCCTCTTCCGGAAGAGGATGCGAGGCGGTGACCACAGGGTCTTATCCCCCGAAGACGACGCTCGGAAGCCA
>JAUSPK010000152.1 GCA_030655735.1 Syntrophales bacterium
GCGCCCCATCTTGTGCGCTACCGCAGCAGTCGTGCCGGAACCGAGAAAAGAATCAAGGACGAGGTCGCCGGGGTTAGTGGCAATTTCAAGAATCCGGTGTAAAAGGCGTTCGGGTTTTGGAGTATCAAACAGTTGGTCACCAAATAGTGAAATTGATTCTTTCTTAGATTGATCGGTATGACCAACCTCCTCGTGTGGCCACCATGTCCATGGAATGACTCCTTCAACCTCGGATAGATAGCGAATAGTCGTTGGCTGATTCGTACCATTCTTACCAAAGAAGATTTTTCCTTCCGCAACCAACTTCTCAAAAGCATCCTTGGAGTAGCGCCAACAGTTTCCGTCAGGTGGGCTGAAAACCTTGCCGGTTGGCCCGATAATTTCATAGAATTGTGCCTTCGTACCATGGCCTGCTTGCGCAGTTATTGGTATTGTACGCCACGGACCATTGGGGTCATTTGTTAGATTCTTGTAAATCTTCTTCTGCTTCTCATTCAGGGGCAGTCTATTTCGGATTTCCTTGAACAATTTCGGTCTTTTGGCGTAAACAAGTATGTACTCATGTACATCCCCAATCGCCTCGCGATTTTCTCGTGAGTATCTCTTCTGCCAAACATTTGCCGCAATGAATTTATCTCGACTAAACTCTTCATCCATCAAGACCCGAAGATATGGCATCTCGTAGTCATCAATCGAGACCCACATGGAGCCATCCTCGCGAAGTAGCCTCCACAGTATTTCAAGTCGGTCTCGCATCAAAGATAACCATAGCGAATGCTCAATTCCATCGTCATAATGCTCAAACGCTGAACCGGTGTTGTACGGCGGATCGATATAGATGCACTTCACCTTACCGGTGAACTCCTGCTCCAGCGCCTTCAACGCAAGCAGGTTGTCACCAAAGATCAGCCGGTTATCGAAGATGTCGTTGTCGCTGACGCGGTGCCTGGCGTGGCATGACTTCTCCGGGTCTTCGATCAGGATTCTCGGCTCCAGCTTCGGCCGAGTCTCCTTTCCGATCCACGTCAGTTCAAGTTTTGTTTTCTTGTCAGCCATATGATCTAATCTTCTTCCTTCTGTTGCAGGCGTTTCCCCGCATCGGTCAGCCGATACTTCTGCAAACGGCTGTTGGGTTTGTCGGGGATAGTGTATTCGATAAACTTTCTGTCCAACAGTTCTTTGATCATGCGCTTAAAAGCCCCTGTTTTGCTTTTCAACTCTATATTTTCAGCCAGTTCTTTTGCTGAAAGAGAACCTTCCCCAAGAGCTTGAAGAATGGCTCCTGACTGGGCCCTCGACTGGGCCCCTGACTGGGCCCTCGACTGGGGCCTCGACTCTGGACGCAACTTGGTCGAGACTGTCGGCCGGACCTCAAAATCAGGACATTTGACAATTATCCTGAAAATGTCGCCTTCGACTAACTCGGGATCACTTCCGCCGTAGGCCTTGCCATATTTCATCAGATTGCGCACACCGGAACCGAGTTCATCGGCCCGGTGGATTTGCCGGAAAAATGCTCCGATGACCGGATTCTTCGGAAATGGCGTGAATGTGGCAGGGTTGAGCACCCCGAAACCATGAGGTTTGTTGCTGTTTTCGGTGCGGACCTGTCCACGCTCGATAATGAGCTTGGCCGGAAAGGCATTCGTGTATTCCCGGTGGATCAGGATATTGGAGGCCACTTCCCGGAAAATGGCGTCACGAATGCTGATTCGCATATCCCCCTCCAGATAAAAAGGGTCGGGCAGATGCTTCGCCACAAAGGCCATGATCCGCTCATAGCTCTCGATCAGGTTGGTGGTGACGAAGTCCCGGTCGTCATAACGGTCGAGGTTGACCTTTCGCAGAATCAGGTCGGTCCGATGGTGGGGAACGGCGGTAAGGATAATGTCATCTTTGCCCAGCAGCAGAATACCCGCCAGGGTCACGCCGCTTTTCCCGGTGTCTGAATCGGTTTGATAGAGCTGGGCGCTTTTGAGAAGGTCCAGATCATTCATGTTGGCCCAGGGATGCTCTTCACGCCGGAGCGTGGCAATCTTGCGGCACTTGGCAATCAGGTCTCCCCTGAGATGTTCCAACCTGGCATACGGATAAATTTTATTTTCAGAGTAGGTGGTCTGTTTCCGGTGGTACAGGTCGCCCACCATGCTCGTGTGATCGGTAATATCCAGATCGCCGTCTTCATTCCGGTCAAAGATGCGCCCGTTACAACGGTGTACCTGAGAACTCTCCGGAACAAAAATATGAAGTACGCTTTTCCCGTCAATCTGCAGCTCATCAACTGACAGATAAGAAGCCGGGTTTATTTTCTGAGCATTGTTGATGGCTGTTACAAAATCTTTTTTGATCTGCTCCACGCAGTCGGTATCAACACCGGTAACGGCACCCGCATCACTAACACCAAGCAGCAGATCTCCACCGTGGCGGTTGAGGAAGGCGCAGACGGTTTCATAAACATCCCGACTAAGTGTGCGGCGACATTCCTTGAATTCAACGGAAATGCCTTCGCCCTGTTTTATCAGTTCTTTGAGATCAGCCATCAGTTCTTTCCTGATGTGGCGACAGGTCGTTCATTTAGATAAACCATCATAAACAGGGACAAAATATATCAGGCGAAGGTCTATTGTCAAGCACTACGCACGAACCGGATGTATAATCCCCCTAACGGCAGTAGCGGTTTTCCCTTTCGACCGCTTTTATCCCTTGATACATCCGACGGCCCTGAGCCTCGCGACCTTTGTGGACAGGCCGGCCCGATGGACCACGTTCACCACCCCTTCTATATCCTTGTACGCCTCCGGCATCTCTTCGCTCAGGGTCTTTTTACCCGCAGCCAGCACGATAACCCCCCGATCGGCCATCTCGGCGGCGATCGAGCGGTTCCTGCTCGCCTTCATCGCCCTGGTTCGACTCATCACCCTCCCGGCGCCATGGCAGGTACTGCCGAATGTCTCCTCGAGGGCCCTGTCTGTCCCCGCGAGCACATACGATCCAGTGCCCATGTCTCCCGGTATCAGGACCGGCTGCCCTACTTCACGATACACATCCGGCAAGGCGGGGTGCCGGGGGGGCAGCGCCCTCGTGGCCCCCTTGCGGTGTACGCACAGTTGCCTTTTCCTGCCTCCTATCTCAAACTCTTCCACCTTTGCGATATTGTGGCAGACATCGTAGACGAGCCTCATCCCTATGTCGCGTGGAGAGCGCTCGAGTGTCTTCTCAAAGGTCTGCGCCGTCCGGTGCATCAGTATCTGTCTGTTCGCCCAGGCATAATTCGCGGCACAAGCCATGGCGGCCATATATTCCTTCCCCTTATCCGAGGTAAGATACGCACAGGCCAGCTGCCGGTCGGGGAGAGAGAAGTCTAGCGCGCTGCTGTGCTTGACCATTCGCGCAAGATAGTCGTCGCACACCTGATATCCGAACCCCCGTGACCCGGTGTGAATGGCGACGGCAACCTGTCCTTCGGCAGTTAATCCGAACGCAGAAGCGACGCGTCGGTCGAAGATTTCCTCCACGACCTCTATCTCCAGAAAATGATTCCCGGAACCCAGGGTCCCCAGCTGTCTGCGGCCCCGCTCAAGGGCCCGTTCACTTACACAGGAAGGGTCCGCCCCCCGCATGGCACCGCCGTCTTCGGTCGTGGCCAGATCACTGTCTGAACCGTAGCCGCGGTGGACTGCCCACGCGGCTCCCTGACGCAGCACCTTCTTTTCCTCATCCACCGAAAGGTTCAGGGTGCTTTCGGAGCCCACACCGGCGGGTATGTTCTTGAAGAGGGCGACGACAATCTCTCTCATCCTGTCCCTGATCTCTCCGATCTGGAGGTTGGTTACCATCAGGCGAACACCGCAATTGATGTCATAGCCCACCCCTCCGGGAGAGATAATCCCCTCCTCCATGTCGAAGGCCGCGACACCGCCGATGGGAAACCCATACCCCCAGTGAATATCGGGCATTGCCAGTGAATGGCCGATGATGCCGGGGAGGTGCGCCACATTGGCGACCTGCCTCAGGCTCTCATCCGTTCCCATCGTTTTCATCATCCGTTCATCGGCATAGATTATTCCGGGGACCCGCATCCCCCCCACAGGGGGTATGATCCAGCGAAACTCATCAAGCCGTTCGATCTTGATATCAGACATCGCAGATAACCCTCCCGGTCCACCCCTGTTCGGCCCTTTGTATCTGTGCCCGGTGGTAGGTAATCGCCTTTATCTCAACCTCCATCGTGTGCCGGCCGCGAGCGAAGGGTTCTCCTGTTGCTGCTGCGCGCAGGTGGAACGTGTTCATCTCGGAGATCACACAGTCCTTCAGCAGCCAACCTTCACCGTTGTACAGGTACAGGACCTCTCTGAGAAAATTGACCAGCATCTCCTCCCGGTCGCCCCCTTCGGCGACAATCTCCCTCTCTTCCCTTCCCCGCAGGCGACGTCTGTCGGTCATGATATCGGAAAGGGCGAGGGCGGCATTCCGGAATAGCGCCCTCTCGTCTGTCCCGTATATCTCCATCCCGAGGTCGGCCGTATGCTCGAATATTCGGTAGGGCGGGCGGGCCGCCTGAATCGCATCTTTGGTCATAGTGGTTACCTGTCGTTTCGAGAAGTATAGAACACCTGCCTGATGAATGGAAGCCCTCTCCCGGCCCACTTTTGCTGCCCGCCGCAGGATCCGGGCCCACATTGCCATCAACAGTGATATCTGCTACACTCCGCACCTCGAAATATCGTACAGATGAGGAGAACCCATGGGGATATACAATGTTTACATACCGGAACACCTGGAACGGATCGCAAAACGACACGCAGGGGATCTGTCCTCCGCTGTTGAAGAGGACCTGACAGCCTTGTATTCCCTGCTTGCCGTGACCGGTGAAGAGTTGGCGGGGTATTTCACCCGGCAGGAGCTTTCGCTCCTCGGCGAGGTCTTTAAAAACGATGAGTTCGAGTCCGCACGGATCCGGGAATGGCCCGCCCTGCTTGCCTGGGATCTGGAAGATGTGGAAAAATGTGAGAAGATCAGTACACTGTTTAAGACAAACGCAGATGTCCTGATTGAAAAGCTGGAGATGCTCACCCCCCTGCAGGCCCTGTGGCTTCTCCACACAATCAGGAGATGCGTTAATACAGAAACCGGGGCCCACCGCAAGGGCTGATCCTATTTCCCCAGCAGTCCTTTTATCTTATCCCCCAAGGCCTTTATCCGTTGTTCGACCTCTTCTCCCGTAGCCATCGTGCTCTGCTCCTTCACTGCCTTTTTCGTCTCATCAAGAATCGCTTCCAGTTTCTTGAGCGGCTCGTTCAGGGTATTTGCCATATCGGCGGCCGCGATCTTTTCGTGTAGCATTTCCAATATCTCCCTGGCGGCCTCTTCTGGCAAGACGCCTCCTCTTTGCTGTCCTATGTTCGTGAGGTGTATGTCCGGCAATCGTGCCGTTATCGTTATCTCTGTCCCTCCGAGCGTGGACGTGTCCAGGGAGATTTTCCCGTCTCTGATGATTACATTTCTTATGATGATCCTTTTTCTCTCATCCTCTTCCCCGTTTTCGTCTCTGAATTCCCCTTCGGATTCCTTTACTGCCTCGGTTTTCTCTTTGATATTGTTCAGGATGGTTTGGAAATTGTCGGTTCCGCCCTGTTTTTCATAGGTAATGTCAGGGGCAACGACCTCGATCTTCTCAATGATGATGGGATCCGAGATCAGCGATTTCTCATCCACGTCCATATAGATGGACTCAACCGCCAGGGCCTTCGGTGACTTAAAGGTGCCGGGGTTCCCGAGATAGAACCCCTTGAGCTCGGCCCGTGCGGAGAACAGGGAAATATCCACATCCGACAGACGGACCTCCGTCTTTGTTACGTCTGGACCGTAGGTGTTGACAGCGGTCTTGATAATGGACCCGAGATGTGAGAGAACGGCCATCAATAACCCGGCGACAATGATAATGACACCACCAACAATGATCATCACCCCTTTTTTCATGATCAGCCCCCTCCTTGATTTGTAATCAGAGCTCTATCCTTGATGGTACCATGGCACACCGCTGTCCGTAAGGACGCTGACGTGCCGAATTGATCCGTGAGGCACGCGCAAGCCGGTGCTTCCCGGCCTCTATTGGTCCTTCTTCAGCGTGTATAGATGCGAGATACCCATGAGAAAGGGGTGCGAGTCGATCACCGTAAACCCCCGCTCTTGCAGCAGTGTTAGGAGCGTTTCAGGTGGCAGAAAGTCCATGACGGAATCTCGCAGGTACCGGTATGCCTGAGTACTTCCGGAAATAATCCCTCCAATCACGGGAAGAACATACTTAAAATAGGTAAGGTATATCTTTTTAAAAAACCGGTTCGAGGGTACGGATAGTTCGAGGATCGCTATTATGCCCCCCTTTTTGATGATGCGGTACATCTCGTCGAGGCACCTGTCGAGTCTGGCAACATTCCGTATGCCAAAGGCTACCATTGCACGGTCAAAGGTTTCATCCCGAAAGGGGAGGGTGACGGCGTCTCCGTTGATTAGAAAATAACGGTTTGCATCCACATATCTCCTGGCTTTCCGGTCTGCCTGCTCAAGCATCCCGGTCGACAGATCAATCCCTACAACCCGGCAGTCTGTATCACGGAGGGCGCCGAGGGCCAGATCCCCTGTCCCCGTCGCAATATCCAATACCAGAGAACCGTCGTCAAGCCCCAAGGCCTGTATCGTCTTTTTCCTCCAATATCGGTCGACGGAAATCGAGAGTACCCTGTTCAACATATCGTAGGAAGGGGCTATGCGGTCAAACATGTCCCCTATGATCGCCGGTCGTTTATCCACTCTCTCATTCACTTCCACCTACAGGCAATGGCACGCGGGAGATAAAGGAGCGCAAAGACTCCCCGCCGTTAAAACTCAAAGGTCCCCGACTCCGGACCAGGCAGTTCCTCGTCCAGATCCGGATCTTCACGTTCCACCCGTGCCAGTCCTACCAGTTTCTCTCCATCGGCCAGATCGATCAGCTTGACTCCCTGGGTACTGCGATGCAGGAGTGAAACCTCATTCACCCCCAGCCGTATAATGTTTCCCGTATTGCTGATCAGCATAATATCCTCATCGCCGGTCACCTGTTTTATCCGCGTCACGAAACCGACCTTCGGTGTGGTCTTGAGATTAATAATGCCCTTGCCACCCCGTGACTGAAGCCGATATTCCGAAATCTCCGTTCTCTTGCCGAATCCCTTGTCTGAAACGGCCAGGATGGAATTGCTGTCGCTGAGGACCTCCATACCTACGACTTCATCGTCCTTTGCGATCCTGATCCCCGTGACGCCCCGGGCCGTTCTCCCCATAGGACGAACACCCTTCTCATTGAACCGTATTGCGTTGCCCTTCCTGGCACCGAGGAAGATGTCCTGGTCGCCGTTCGTCTGTTTGACATCGATCAGCTCATCATCCTCGTCGAGAGTCAACGCAATGATGCCGCCGGAACGGGGATTGGAATAGGCAATGAGGTCCGTCTTTTTGATAATCCCCCGCCTGGTTGCCATGACGACAAACTTGCCCGGGACAAACTCCCGTACCGGAAGGACAGCCGTAATCTTCTCATCCGGCGATACCCCTATCAGATTCACGATCGCCTTCCCCTTGGCGGCTCTTCCCGCCTGAGGAATCTGATATATCTTCAGCCAGTATATGCGCCCCATATTGGTGAAAAACAGGATATGACTATGTGTAGAGGCTATAAACATCCTCTCGAGAAAATCATCTTCCTTCGTCCCCATACCGACCTTGCCGCGCCCTCCACGGTGCTGGCTTCTGTAAAGACTGGCCGGATTTCTTTTGATGTAGTTCTGGTGTGATATGGTCACCACCATATCCTCTTCTACGATCATATCCTCAATCCCGATATCGGTACTGCTCAGGACGATTTCCGTTCTCCTCGCATCCCCGTAACGTTTCAGTATATCCTCCAGCTCTCCTACGATGATATCCAAAACCTTCTGGGAGTCTGCAAGGATTCCCTCCAGTTCCTTCACAAGAGCCGATATCTCGATATGCTCTTCACGTATCTTGTCGCGCTCCAGGCCAGTCAGCCTCTGCAGCCTCATCTCCAGTATCGCCTTGGTCTGTTCCTCACTCAGGCCGAACCTAGCCATCAGTTCTTCGGCTGCCGTTTTCGCGTTTTCGGACGCCTTGATAACGGCGATGACCTCATCAATATTGTCGAGGGCGATGATGAGCCCCTCCAGGATATGCAGCTTCTCCCTGGCCCGGGCCAGTTCAAACATCGTCCTTCTGATAACGATTTCTTTCCTGAAATCAACAAACTTAACCAGGATCTCTTTTAGGTTCATCAGCCGGGGCTGTCCCCGGTCAATGGCCAGCATGATGATACCGAACGTCGATTCCATTTGGGTGTGCTTATACAGCTGGTTGAGAATAACCCCCGACATCTCGTCCCGTTTGAGATCAATGACAACCCGCATTCCTTCCCGGTCCGATTCGTCTCTAAGGTCGGCTATACCGCTGATCTTCTTTTCCTTTACCAGATCCGCTATCTTTTCTATCAGATGTGCCTTGTTCACCTGGTAGGGAAGTTCCGTGATGATGATGCTCTCTCTGTCGTTTCTGGCGTTTCGCTCGATGATTGCACGCGCTCTGATTCTGATGATACCGCGCCCCGTACGGTAGGCGGAGACGATTCCGTCTCGGCCGTTGATAAAGCCGGCCGTCGGAAAGTCGGGGCCCTTGATGTATGTCATAAGATCATCGACCGAAAGCTCGGGGTTATGGATGAGCTCGATGATCCCATCGATCA
>JAUSPK010000153.1 GCA_030655735.1 Syntrophales bacterium
ACGAACGTGCCGAGGAGCAGATCAGGCGCTCCCTCAGGGAAAAGGAGAATCTCCTCGCCGAGATTCATCACCGCGTCAAGAACAACCTGCAGATAATCTCCAGCCTGCTCTCCCTGCAGTCCGGGTATATAACGGACGAAAAGGCTCTTTCGCTGGTCAGGAATTGCGAGGACCGGATCAAGTCGATGGCTCTTGTCCACGAGAAGCTCTATCTCTCGGAGGACCTTTCCCAAATTGACTTCAGCAACTATATAAAGAGCATAGCGTCCCGGCTGTTTCAGACCCACGGGGTGGATTCGCGGGTTGTGACGTTTTCGCCCCAAGTAAAAAATATTCTGTTCACTATCGAGACGGCGATTCCGCTGGGGCTTATCATCAACGAGCTTTTCTCAAACTCCCTGAGATACGCCTTCCCCGGCGGCCAAAAGGGGGAGATCACGGTAGCGCTCCACAGGAACAAGAGAACAGAGAAAGTTACGCTGATCGTGGCGGACGACGGCGTAGGTTTTTCAGAAGGCATGGATTACAAAAGCTCAAAGACCTTCGGTCTGCAACTGGTGAATCTTCTCGTCGACCAACTCGAGGGGACGGTGGAATTTGACGGGAGTATGGGGTCATCCTTCAGGATTACCTTTAAGGAACAGACATACAAACGGAGGATATAAGGAATTGTTCGCACATATTTTTGACAGTGTGTTTGATAGTGCCTTGATAGCAGGCCTCACGGGAAATATTATAGAGGCAAATGAGGTGTGCTGTCGCACCCTCGGATACAAAAGAAAAGCCCTTCTTGGCATGGACCTGCCCTCAATCCTATCCGAAGAAGATGCCGCCATGATACTGGGTCTGGCGCAAAAAGAAAAGAAAAGGGGTCTTCATCTGAACCTTAGGGCGGCCGATGGGACAATGGTTCCGGTGGAGGTCAACGCACAACACATCACCCATGGGGGGAAAGAGGTCATTCTCTGTGTGGCTCGGGACATCACCGCGCTTGCCCGGGCGGGAGAGGCCCTGGAGAAGAAAGAGGAAAAATTCCGTGCCGTCATCGATGAGATAGGCGACGGCTACTGGGAGACTGATCTTACGGGAAGGCTTACCTTCGTCAACGATGCCATGTGCAGGATCGCGGAGGCAACGAGAGAGGAGCTCCTGAGCGGCGTGAATTTCAGTGAAAACGCCGATCCCGAGACCAAAAAGGAACTTTACAAGATCTTTGAGCAGGTCTACCTGACGGGGAAGCCCTCCGAGGTAGGAGACCACGAGGTAACCAGGCGCGATGGTAAAACCACGGGGGTGTTTCAATTTAATGTCTCCCTGATACGAGATGACAAGAATCAGCCGGTCGGGTTTCGCGGTATTACCCGCGATGTCACCAAGCGCCGGGCGATGGAAGCGGCGCTGCGGGAGAGTGAGGAGAGCTACCGGAACGTCCTCGCCCTGGCCCCCGACGGGATTGCCATTGTCCGGAAGAAGGATGCCACATACCTGCAGGTCAATGACACCTTCTGTCAACAAACCGGGTACAGCGCCGAGGAGATACTCGGCCGGACCTCCTCGGAGCTGAATCTGTATGTCGCTCCGGCTGACCGGAAGAGGCTGTTTGGTACCCTGGCGCGAGAGGGTCGGGTGGATGGGATCGAGATCCAGTATCGGGCGAAAGACGGGACCATCCTGGATGACCTGGTGTCGGCCCGGCCCATCCGCTTTCGGGGTGAGGATTGCTTTCTGATTGTGGCCACGGTTATCACCTCGCTCAAGAAGGCCCAGGAAGCCCTCCGCCAGAGCGAGGAGAGGTATCGCACCATCCTTGAGGGAATAGAAGCTGGCTATTATGAGCTTGACCTTCCCGGGCGGTTTACCTTTTTCAACGATGCCATGTGCAGGATAACAGGGTTCTCCAAGGAGGAACTCATGGGGATGGACTATCGGGAATACACCACTCCCGAGATTGCCCAGAGGGCATACGAGGTTTTTAAAGAGGTTTTCCGGACGGGGAAACCTGCGTATATAGCCGATCATGAACTTATCAATAAAGAAGGAAAGGCGATTGCCTTAGAACAATCCGTTCTCCTGGTGAGAAATGATAAAGGGGAAGCGGTCGGTTTCCGCGGCATCGCCCGCGATGTCACACGGCGCAAGGAGATGGAGGGGGCGCTTAGGGAGAGCGAGGAGAAGTACCGCACCATCCTTGAGAGCATGGAAGAGGGATATTACGAGGTTGATCTTACCGGGCGCTTTACCTTCTTCAACAACGCCTTGTGCAGGATGGTGGGGTTTTCGAGGGAGGAGCTGATGGGGATGAGCAATCGTGGATACACGACCCCCGAAACGGCGAAGATGATATTCAAGATCTTCAGCGAGGTCTACCGGACGGGGAAACCGGCGGAGATAGTCGACCACGAGGTCATTAAAAAAGATAAGAGCAGATCGACGCACGAACTGTCCGTATCACTGATGAGAGACGAGGGGGGAACCCCCATCGGTTTTCGCGGTGTCGTGAGGGATATTACCCGCCGCAAGCAGGCCGAGGAGGAGATCCGGGTCCACCGGGAGCACCTCGCCCTGATCAACCAAATACTCCGCCATGACCTGACAAATGACCTGATAGTCATGCAGAGCGGACTCAATCTGTACGAGAGCTCTCATGAAAAAGAGCTTCTGGAAGAAACAGCGGGGCGCGTTAAAAAGAGTCTGGAGCTCATAGGCAGGATGAGAGAGCTTGAGTCTTTCATCTCTTCACATAAAAACCTCAAGGCGTATAAGATACAGGATGTCGTAAACGAAGTTGCCAGGGACTATCCATTTATCGACGTTAAGATCAAGGGAAAGGCCCAGGTCATGGCCGACGACTCTCTCTTCTCCGTCGTCGACAATATCATGAGGAATGCCGTTATCCACGGGAAGGCCGACAGGATCGAGGTTACCATAGGCTGGCGGGAAGGGATGTGCGAGGTGCGCATTGCCGACAACGGATCGGGCATCCCCGATAAAATAAAGGGGACGATCTTCGAGGAGGGATTCAAGTATGGGGAGACCGGCCACACCGGTTTAGGCCTTCATATCGTCAAGAAGGCCCTGGAGAAATACGGCGGGTATGTCTACACGGAGGATAACGGACCGAAAGGGGCCGTTTTTGTTCTTATGTTTAAAACAATATAAGGTTGTGGTTAAATAGTGACAGCGACTATTTTTTGAAAGATACACGGCAAGCAACAAAAGCCGGATTACCGTGCAGCGATGAGACTTTTATCAAAGAGGAAGGAAAAAATAGTCGCTGTCACTATTTAACTATTTAACGCACGAAGTAGCGCGAGGGCTCTGTCCCCCGCAGGAATGGTTGCCCACGGAGGGGCAACGCTACAATAGCGTAGAGGAGGGGTCTTCAGATGAAAAAACGAATTCTGATTGTGGAAGACGAGATTATAATAGCGAGAGACATCGAGAGCAAGCTGAGGGTTCTCGGGTATGAAACACTTCCCATTGTCTCCTCCGGAGAAGAGGCCGTTGAACGGGCCGGAGAACTCAAGCCGGATCTTATATTGATGGATATTGTCTTGAACGGAGAGATCGACGGGATAGAGACGACCAGCCGGATCGGAAAACTTTATGACATACCCGTTGTGTATCTTACCGCCTATGCCGATGATAAAACCCTTGAACGCGCCAAGGTGACGGATCCTTTCGGATATATGATAAAGCCTTTTGGGGAAAAGGAACTGCACAGCACCGTCGAGATGGCCATCTATAAACATAGGAGCATGGAAAGGCTCCTGGACAGTATGGAAGGAACGATCAATGCCCTTGCTACGGCGCTGGAGATGCGTGACCCATATACGGCCGGTCATCAGAGACGCGTGGGGGAACTTGCCGAGGCCATTGCCCTGGAGCTGGACTATCCAAGTGATGAGGTCAGGGGAATACATCTTGCCGCGCTTATTCATGATATCGGCAAGATATATGTCCCTTCGGAAATACTGAGCAAGCCGACCGAATTGACAAATAACGAATTTAACATCATTAAGACCCATGCGCGGATCGGGTATGACATCCTCGGAAAGATAGAATTCTCCTGGCCGATTGCCGAGATGGTCTATCAGCACCACGAGAGGCTTGACGGCTCGGGATACCCGCGGGGTTTAAAGGGGGACGAGATCATCTTTCAGGCGAAGATACTGGCGGTGGCGGATGTCGTGGAGGCCATGACCTCCCGCAGACCTTACCGGGCGGCCCTCGGGATAGACACGGCGCTGAAAGAGATCTCGGCCGGCAGAGGCACAAAGTACGATCCCGATGCCGTGGATGCCTGTGTGAAGCTTTTCAGAAAAAAGGGGTTTACCTTCAGTGATGTGCTGTAAAGACAGGAAACGAAAATAGTGACAGCGACTATTTTTTCTTCCTCTCTGATAAAAGTCTCATCGCTACACCGTAGTTCGACTTTTGTTGCTTGCTGTGTATCTTTCAAAAAATAGTCGCTGTCACTATTTTACTACTACCTAGGAAATGGGCACGAAGGCATCTTTCCCCGCGGTCAGCATCAATGCCAGCGGCATTACTTCCCTCCCCAGCTTCACCATCCGCTGCGCCACCTCCCTGATATCCCACTGCGCGTGCAGATCTTCGCGGAGGCGGGAGATGTGATACAGCTCTCTGACATTCACCCGCAATGCCACCCGCTTTCTGTGGGAGTTGGTGAGGATATAGGGCGCCGCATGGGGCGATATCGTTCTGATCCGGTTGTATACCTCCTCCGTTCGGGAGATAACCTCCATGAAAGGCCTGTCCATCCCGATCGCACGCACCCCGGCCGGTATCGTGACACCCAGTGATGGGTCATACTCCTGACTGGTAATGGTGGCCATCCGGTGCCGCTTCAACTGGGCGAAGCAGGTGGCGCTGACGGTAACCTCGAACAGGAATCCGGCATTCTCGAACTCCCTCATGGGAGGGTCATATGCCTGCATGTGGCGGCAGGCGGTCCGGATTACCTTCTCTTTTTTCTCCCGATTCATGGTACGGACAGCCGCCATACACTCCCCCAGGGGGAGGGCGGAAGATGAGTGCAGCAGAGAGGCGATGATCTTGTCATCGCCGTCGGGTGTCGCATCCACGAGGGTCACAGTGCCCTCTTCCCGGGTAGCGGCGCTCTCGTCCTGCACATCCGTCTGCGCCGTCAGGGTCGCTGCCAGCTCTCTCAGGGCCCCCTTCGTGTCACGATCAAAGGGCGTTGCCGCGGTATACCGGACCAGTGAAGGGGCGATATCTCCGGTTGCCTTGTAGAGCTGCGTGCCGTATTCGTTCACCTCCTGCAGGGGATGCGCCGCCGAGCGCCTGAGCATCAGTTCGAGATTCCTCGCGTTCAGGGTCATCCCCATCTGGGCGTGCGTCGCCATGGAGACGATGTACCGGGCATCCTCCTTCGCCCATCCATCCACCGTGGAGCGGTTCGACGGATCGGCTACCATCTCCCGGTGTTTTTCAAAGAGGTATTCCTTCAGGCCCGCATACAGTTCGTGATACAGGCTGTTCTGCTGCCTGACCGTCTCAACGAAGAGCCCTTCCAGTCCCCCATCCTTCACCTCCCGGGGGACGACGAAATCATCCTCCAGGCGTATGTATCGCTGAGATTTTTCCGTGTAGGAGCAAAGGCGAAATTTTTCTATCTCCTCCACGACAAGGCGCGAGACGCCCAGGATATCGACATTGAAGACGGCATGCTCGGCGATGGAGCTATGCCCCATACCGAAGACGATATTTTGGTTGGACCTCCTCGCCTTTTCGACCTCACCCCTCGCGGCCGTTCTGAGCTCGTCGACGGGGAGGGGATTCCTGCTGATGCGGGCATAGGCGGCACAGAGGGTTTCAGGGGTCAGGCGCTCTCCCCCCTTCAGGGCCGCACGACACTCCTTGATCACCTCATAATCGACGTTGTGACCTGCCAGTATGATCTTCAACGGTTCCTCCTTATCATCTATCCGATGAACGAGTAATAGATGGACTGCCCGACGGCCCACAGCAGGACCCCCGCGGTCAGCACGATACAGGTTATCGCAAGGACGCGGTGGAGATGGTTCTCTGTGCGCTTTTCACGATACCCCAGGAGAAAGCCCAAAAGAATTCCCGAGGCTATCCCGCCCCCATGCCCCCAGTTGTTGATCCCGGGGATCATGAAGCCAAACAGTGCAAGGCCCATGACCCACCCCATGACCTGCCGGTAGATTGCCTGTCCGTAGATCCCACCCCTGCTTTTTCCGTAGTAGAGCGTCGCGCCGATAAGGCCGCAGACACTGGCGGAGGCCCCGATGGTCAGGGGGACACCGGCGAGATATGAGAGGTAGAATCCCGCTATCCCGGTCAGTGTGTATATGGTGAAGAAACGGTAGAGGCCATATTCATTCAGGACGAAGATTCCCAGCTGCCTCAGGGCCAGCATGTTAAATACGATATGGAGCAGCCCCCCGTGGAGATAGGAGGCCGACAGGAGTGTCCACCAGCCGTGGAGTCTGTCTATGGGCAGGGTTCCCGTCGCCCCCAGAAGCATGAGGCTGCGATTGGAGGGGGAGAGGAAAGCAAGGGGGTTGGCGGACAGACCAAGCCCCCGCGGATTCAGCAGGAGGGCAAAGACGTAGAAGGCCACATTGACATAGATGATGAGATTGATCATGTCATAGGGGTCACTCAGGAGATTTGAGGGGAGGGCCAGCTTCCACCCCGAGCCCGGCCGAGAGAGTCCGCAATAGGGGCAGACCGGCTCGCCACGGTTTATGAGCTTCCTGCAGTTGGGACAGAGTATGGATTTTTTCTCTGAACGGTCCATGGTGCGTCCTTCCGATTCTAATTCAGAAATCGCATCATCAGCGGGATGGCGAGAAATGTTCCGATAGAGCTGCCGATATTGACGAAGACTATCAGGAGCAGTATGCGGGTAATCTTGTTGTGCCAGAAACCACTGACCGAGGCTATGTCCGTCTTCAGGTCCATAAAATCTTTCACCTGCGGCCTTTTCAGGGCGGCCTCCGTGAGACCAGCGACCCATCCGGCCGCTATCATCGGATTGAGCGAGGTCAGGGGCGCGGCCGCTATGGAGGCGAGGATCGTCAGCGGATGGGCCAGGACTGCCAGGGCCCCCAGACCCGCGAGGGTGCCGTTTACCAGAAACCACCATTTGATCATATTCAGGCTCGCCTCGCTCCCCGAGTGGAAAAACCCCGCGACGATGATCCCAATGACGGCAAGGGAGATCCCCCATCCTATGAACCGCCCCACCACGCCCTTCGGCGGGACCTCGCTTAAGGCCGCAAGGTCTGTGTCTCTGCCCAGATTCTTCAATATCCCCGGCACATGACCGGCCCCCACAATCGCGACTATCTTGTCACCCGGCGCATCGTCGATGGAGCGGGCCAGAAACAGGTCCCTCTCATCGATCAGCGTGGCCTTGATCTCCGGCAGCTCCTTGCCGAACGTCTGGAGGGCCAGCTCCAGGGCGTCACGCTCCTTCAGTTTTTCTATGTCTTCTTCACTGATCTCTTCATCGATAAAGAGGGAGGAGATCAACTCAAAGATAAAGCGCAGCTTCCTGAAAAACCTCATATTCTGCCACGTTCTCTTCAGCGTGGTGCGGATGTCGCGGTCGGCCAGGACGATTCTCGCCCCGGTCTCTTCCGCCTTCTTGATCGCGCGTATCATCTCCTCGCCGGGGTTGATCTTGAACCTCTCCGCGAGTTTCTTCTGAAACGACGCCATGATAAGCTGCGACAGGAGGAGCGAGGTTCGCTTCTGGCGGATGATCTTCAGGATATCCATCTCCTCCCAGTCCGTCTTCTGCATGATCGCGTCATACCTGGACTGGCACAGCTCCACGCATACGGTATCGGGCCGCTCCTCCTCGATGACCTTCTCTACCAGCTCGGCACTGTCCCGGGAGACGTGCGCTGTCCCGACGAGGATGATCTCTCTGTCGTCTGTTTTTATGCGATGTATATTATTGTTATCCATTGGTATGTGTATCGGCAAGCAGAAACCGAGGAAAGGGAATATCAATATTAGCCGTGATTGTAAAGGAAAATCCAGGGTTGTTTCCCCTTGCCCATGCGCCCCCGGCAGGGTATAAGGGGCGGTCATGGATCAGAGCGTGTGCGCGGGAGACATCATTGAGGTATCTATCGGTACGATAGCCTTCGGGGGGAGCGGCGTCGGACGCGTCGGCCCCATGGTCGTATTCGTCCCCTTCACCGCGGTCGGAGATGTCGTCGAGGCGAAGATCGTGAAGGTGAAGAAAAACTATCTCACGGGGGAGATCGTAAAGATCCTCTCCGCGTCCCCCGACCGGGCCGATCCGGTCTGTCCGTACTTTTCCCTGTGCGGGGGGTGCCAGTACCAGCACCTGTCATACGAAGTTCAGCTGCGGACCAAAGAACGGCAGGTCACGGAGTCCTTTGAGAGGATAGGGAAGATCGCCGATCCTCCGGTAGAGACCATCATCCCCTCGCCGCTGCCCTTGGGCTACCGGGGGAAGGCTGAGTTTCACGGCATCCCCGCCCCCGGCGGAGGCTTTCACCTGGGGTTCATGGACACGGAGGGGGGAGGGCTTGTCGATATCGGGCGGTGCGATATCGTCGATGAATCCATCAACACCGAGTACGTCAGGCTCCGGGAAAGAATCGCCTCCGGAAAGATCCCCTCACACCGCACGAGGTACATCCTCTGGTCCGGGGTTTCTTATCCCTCGGAGTCATATATCACCCGAACCGTCGGGGAGAAGAACCTGGTTGTTTCCAGCAGCGGTTTCTTCCAGGGGAATGCATCCCTGGTGGAGACCCTGACGCAGCATGTTGTCGAGATGTGTGACCTGAAAGAATCCGACAGGGTCCTCGATGCCTGCTGCGGCTGCGGCCTCTTTTCGCTCTTTATCGCCCCCCGCGTCCGGGAGGTGTTCGGCATAGAGATCAACGGCGCGGCCGTTAGCTGCGCGACGCGCAACGCCAAGAATCACGGTATCACCAACGCCCGGTTCCAGAGGGGGGATATGGAGGGCATCCTGAACAGACTGGCGAGGGAGGACGCCCAGGTTGATACCGTCCTGTTAGACCCGCCTCGGGTCGGATGCACCGAAAAAACCCTCTCGGCCATCGACCGCCTGCAGCCGGAGAGGATCGTCTACGTATCTTGTAACCCGGCCACGCAGGCCCGCGATGTACGGCGCCTGACCGACAAGGGGTTTCGCCTCGAGACGCTCCAGCCGATCGACATGTTCCCCCAGACACAGCATATCGAGGTCATCGCGGCACTGGCCAGATAACGACCGTTACCACGATCATTTCGAAGAAGCGTTAGCGACTGAGAAATCTTAAAATCCACCCTGACGGGTACTATAGCTCCCTGCGGTCGAGATGACAGTTCTTGATTGAACGCTACTCGTATATCTTTTCGTCCGCGGCGCCCGCCTCCTCGGCATCGGCCTCAAAGTCGCGCGCGAGACGGCCCTTCTTCTCCATCAGGAATTCCCGGTACCACTCGTGCGCCACGATCATGGACATCACCTCGCTGGTGCCGGTCCATATGGAGGCGAGACGGACATCCCGGAATATGCGCTCTATCGGGAAGATATTGGTGTAGCCGATCCCCCCGACGACCTGCATCGAGTTGTGGACGGCCTTCTGGCACGACTCCGTTATGAACTTCTTCGATTCGGATACCATGCGGCGGATGCGGTGCATATCGATCCCCGCATCGACGGCGCGTGCCGTCGCGTACCCCATCGCCCGGGCCGCGTCGAGGAGCATGACCGCCTCGGCAATCTGGAAACTCACCCCCTCAAACTGCGCGATGATTTGCCCGAAGGCCTTCCGGCGCGAGGTATAGTTGGTGGCTATATCGACGGCGGGACGGGCCGCACCGATGGTCATCACGGCCGTACCGAGCCGCTCCGGGATCATCATGGTGTTGAAGACGTCATAGGCCCCGTGCAGCTTTCCGACCACATTCTCCTTCGGCACCTTTACGTCCTTGAATACGAGGCGTGCGGTCCCGCCTCCCCGGCATCCCATCAGGCCGTACTGGTATTTCGTTTCTACCCCCGGCCCACGATCCACGATCAGTGCCGAAAGGGCCTGCTGCGGGTTGGCGGCGTCCGGATCGGTTTTCGCGTACAGCAGGAAGAAGTCCGCCCCCTCTCCGCCGACGATAAAGCGCTTCTGGCCGTTCACGAGAAAATGATCACCTTTGTCCTCGGCTATCGTGGTGGCCCCGAAGAAATCGGAGCCGCCCCGCGGTTCGGTCAGGCACTCCGCGGCGAAGATCTCACCCTTCAGAAGGGGTTTGACGTATTTCTCCTTCTGCTCGTCCGTGCCGTGCTGGACGATGGCATCGCACACCAGTTCCGCCCCCACGCCGAAGACGCAGGCGAATTCATACCCGAGCGTCCCGATCTCCTCCAGGATGGTAATGGTCGTCACCCAGTCCATCCCCCTGCCGCCCCACTTTTTAGGATAGCGGCACCCCAGCAGGTTCCTGCGCCCGGCCTCCCGGAGAAACTCCTTCGGAAACTTGATTTCATCCTTGTCCATGTCCAGGATCATCTGTCGGGGGACCCATTTCACCAGGTCACGCGCCTCATCCCGTATCTTGATCTGTTCTTCCGTCAGCAGGTAATCGAACAT
>JAUSPK010000158.1 GCA_030655735.1 Syntrophales bacterium
GATAAATCCGGCAATATTAATTCCCATTGGGTCTCAGACAACGTTTATGTCACCGGCTCGGGTGGCGCGAATGACGTGGCCACCGGGGCTGCGGAGACCATGGTGATTATGCAGCAGTCACGTAGCCGTTTCCTGGAGAAGGTCCCCTTTGTCACGGCTCCCGGTAACAAGGTAAGGGCCCTGGTTTCCAACATGGGTGTCTTTGAAAAGATGGGTGACGATGAAGAGTTCACCCTGACAATATACTTTGAACGCCCCGGCTTCTCATCCACGGAGGAGGTTGTCAGAAACATTAAGGACAATTGTGGCTGGGCCCTGAAGGTGGCTGAAGAGCTCAAAAAACTTTCACCCCCCACACGGGATGAATTAAGACTGCTGCGGGTCTTTGATCCCAACAGGTATTATCTAAAATAGACTGCTCGGCCGGGAGCAAACAATCCGCCGCTCCGGGGGCCTGCTCGGCGGTTTAGGCTGGGGATCCCGACAGATCATCAATCTGGGGGGGGGCAGAGCCCTCTACCTCAGGGGTAAAACCTTAGCCAAAAACGGTATGATTAAGCTATATATTCCTGCAGGGACAGGGGGGGCATTTTATCTTTTGCAATATGGTAAAATATATTGTACTAAAAAATATGGTTCCATTCAGCAGGGGGGGTTACTCTTCACTAAAAAACTTCAATACACGGATCTTCCGGTTGTAAAGGCGACAGGACTGTCTTGACCTATGCGGGAGCGGTGCGGGGAGAGCGAAGAATGGCGAAGTATGCGCGGATGACGAAGAAGCAGCTCATTGAGAGGCTGGAGGAACTCGATGGGCATTTGGGGACGTCTCAAAGAGTAAAGGGGAAAAGGGGATCAAAGGGGCCAGACCGGCTGCGGGATGATGAATCTTACGAAATCCTGGCGGAGAATACTCTCGAAGGGGTTTTGGTCCTCGATTTTGAGGGAAAGATCCTTTTCGCTACACCGGCGAGTGTAAAGATGGCCGGATTTAAAAGGGCCGGAGACTTTATCGGTACGAACCTGCTGAATTATGTCGCGCCCGACTACCGTAATAAGGTGATCCGAGACCAGAAAACGGTAATGGCTGGCGGAGGAGGGTTCCTGTCGGAATACAAGGGTGTGACGAAGGATGGCAAAGAATTATGGGTAGAGGGGTTTGCCATCATAGCGCCTTTTCGCGGCGAGAAGGCTGCCTTGATCATCCTGAGAGACATAACCGATCGAATCGAGACGGGGAAGCAACTGCGGGGGGTTGAGCAGAAGTACTTGGACATCCTCGAAAATATCCAAGAGTCCTATTTCGAGACCGACCTTGCCGGGAATTATACCTTCGTGAACGATGCGGTGAGCAAGATACTTGGGCACAGTCGAGAGAAGCTGCTCCGCATGAACACTCTGGAAACGGCCAGTCCTGAAATGGCCGAAAAGGGGGTTCCGATATTTCAAGAGGTTTACCGAACGGGTGTGCCCGCGAATATCGAAGAATATAAGGTTATTGGAAAGGACGGAAGACCTGGGATTCGAAAACTGCACGTTTCCCTGAGGCGGAATTCCAAGGAAGAACCGATTGGATTCAGGGGCATCTCCATTGATGTAACGCAGCAGGTAGAGGCTGAACGGGCACTGCGCAACAGCGAGGAGCGGTACCGGACGATCCTCGAGGGCATCGATGAGGGATATTTTGAGATCGATCTGGCCGGTAATTATACCTTCGTGAACGACGCCCTGTGTCGTATCATGGGTGGATACACAAAGGAAGAGATCATCGGCCTTAATAACCGAGCCTACACCGATTCGAAGACGGCGAAGAAGGCGTTTTCTATCTTTCGTGAGGTATATGAAACGGGCAAACCCGCAAACCTCAAGGATTATGAGGTTCGGAAAAAGGACGGCAGTATCGGTATTCGGGAACTGCACGTTTCCCTGATGCGCGATCCGGAGGGAAAGCCCTGCGGGTTCAGGGGGCTTTCCCGTGATGTGACAGAGCACAGACGGTCGGAACGGGCCCTGCGCGAAAGTGAAGAACGGTACCGGACGATCCTCGAAGACATCAATGAGGGGTATTATGAACTCGACCTGGCCGGGATGATTACCTTTGTGAACGATGCGGGGGCCAGAATTCTGGGTTTTACACAGAAAGAACTTGTCGGTATGAGCAAACAGAAGCGCACCAGCCCAGAAATGGCCGATCAGACATTTAAGGTATTTAATGAGGTCTACCGAACAGGGAAACCGGCGGATATTTCAGGATATGAAGTCATCGCAAAAGACGGAAACCTTCGGATCTTATCCATGCACGTTTCACTGATGCACGATTCCGAGGGAAACCCTGTCGGATTCAGGGGTGTCTCCCGTGACGTAACCCAGCAGAAACAGGCTGAGCGAGCCCTCCAAGAGAGTGAGGAGCGATATCGCAACCTCTTCGAAAAAACCGCGAGCCCGATCATGATTACCGATCCCAATGGTCTGTTTATCGACTGGAATGACGCGGCCCTTACCTTTCTGGAGTGCACCCGGGAGGAACTTGTAAAGAGGAATGTCCACGATTTTCTGCCACCGGAGAGTCAAGAAGCCGCAAAAGATAAGCAGAAGGACTCTTGGAGGCTCGACAGGACGGGTGAGGCCGAATATCTTATCGGGGAGAAGATCAAGATTCTCGAACTGTCGATGACGCCGGCCGTGCTCAATGGAAGGGACGTCGTCTTCGGTGTGGGAAAAGACGTCACCGAGCGCAAGCAGACCGAGGAGAGGCTTGCCTATATGGCGACGCACGATCAGTTGACGGATCTGCCCAACAGGGCCCTTTTCGGTGACCGTCTGGAGCTCGAACTTGAAAAGTCCCGACGTAACAACAAGATGCTTGCCGTGATCCTCTTCGATCTTGATCGATTCAAGGAGGTCAACGACACCCTTGGCCATGGGGTCGGCGACCTGTTGCTCAAGGAACTGGGTCATCGTCTGAGGGATTGTCTGAGAAAGAGCGATACGGTGGCGCGTATGGGGGGAGACGAATTCTTCATGTTGTTGTGCGATATAAGCAGTGAGAAGGATGCCGATATAATTGCCGACAAGATACTTGACGCCATTCGCAGGCCCTTTCTTCCGGAGTCCAACGAAATTCACATGACTGCCAGTCTGGGTGTCGCCTTTTATCCCAAAGACGGAGATGATGTCGAAACCCTTATCCAAAAGGCCGATATTGCGATGTACGAGGCCAAGGGGAGTGGCCGAGACCGTTACGGGCACTACCTGCCATTTATGGAAAATGTTAAGTAGTAGGGGCTGTTACATGATAGTTGTTTGCCAGGAGTCCATGTCTTACACGTATCGACAGTAGAACTATCCAAGCTTTTTTCGTTTTATTGAACAGGGGGTGTTGTGATGGATGCTAAACGCGTGGATGCGAGCAGCGTTGTGATGGCGCAGATGATGAATCCCCTTGACGCTAACCCTGCGGGGAATGTGCATGGTGGCGCTATCATGAAGCTGATCGATACCGTGGCGGGTGCCGTCGCCGTCAGACACGCGCGGGCCAATGTCGTCACGGCATCGATCGACCGCCTTGATTTTCACAGCCCTGTCTTCATCGGTGATCTTCTTACCCTCAAGGCGGGCCTCAACATGGTGGGCAGGACCTCCATGGAGGTCGGTGTCAGGGTGGAGACGGAGAATCTGGTGACGGGCGAGGTCCGGCATACCGCCTCGGCATATCTGACCCTGGTGGCACTCGGCCGCGATGGAAGGCCGGTGGAGATTGCCCCGCTCGCCCTGGAAACAGAGGAGCAGAAACGCCGGAATAGGCAAGCAACGGCACGGAAAAAGATGAGGTTCGAGGAGAGAAAGAAGGAAGAGGCCTGCCAGGATAATCCGGGAGACTGCGATTCCTAGGAGCCGGCGGACCATCCGGACGGCCGGGAAGGACTCAGGGCCTTTGTCGAGAAGCGAAGACCCGTATTTTCTGATCCCGCGAAGAGGTCGTGAGGCGAGAAGAGAGATATCTGATGAAAAAGATTGGGATTATCGGCGGACTGGGACCGGAATCAACGGTTGATTACTACAGGGGGATCGTCGAGACCTTCCGAAAGGGGCAGGGGGGGCTCGCGGGCCCGGAGATGGTCATCTACAGCGCCGATGTTGATGAACTCTTTGAGATGGTAGAGGCTGCTAAGTGGGACAGTCTGATCGATTGGCTCCTTGAGAGGATACGCGCCCTGCAGCGTGCCGGCGCACAGTTTGCCGCAATCGGAGCCAACACGCCCCATATCGTCTTTGATGAGGTGCAGGCACGTTCACCGATCCCTCTGCTGAGCATCGTCGAGGAGACATGCCGGAAGGCTGAAAACCTGGGCATAGAGCGGCTCGGTCTGATGGGAACGCGAGCTACCATGCAGGCCGACTTCTACCAGAAGAGATTCGAGTCAGGGGGGATGTCGCTCGTCGTTCCGATGGCCGATGAGATAGAACATATTAACAACAGGCTCTTCTCTGAAATTGAGCTGGGAATCATCAAGGATTCCACTAGGAAGGAATTACTGTCCATAGTCAAACGGATGCTGGATGAAGATTCGATCCAGGGCCTGATCCTCGGCTGTACGGAACTGCCGAGGATTCTTGATAAAGAGGAATACGGCATCCCTTTTCTGAATACGACCGCCATCCATATAGAGGGTATTGTGAGGTACTGTATAGGTACCTGAACCAGAAAGGGCCTGACAGCAGGGCACGGTGTTCTGTGCATTCTTGGTATTTGAAGGAATGTGGTAATGGATCATAGAATCCGGACAGGGAGGTCGGACGCTCAGGCGCCGATCGCGTGGGTATCGGAATCATTGCCGAACAGGCGGGGCTGAAGGAGTGGTATGAGCGGGTAGGGTTTATCGAGGGTGAGACGAAGGGATTCCCCCACCTGCCGTTCCGGGTAACCTTTATGTTGTATGAGATCAGGGAGAGCAGTTAGGATGGCATTGGACACAAAACAACAGCACCTGATAGATCACAATTACCTGCTCTCGATGGGGCTCCTGATGTCGAATTCCGTTCTCGGTGAGTTTCATGACAGCTACGATATCGGGATCATCAACAGCGGGGTGCGTAACAGGTTATTCAATATTGTATTCATCAAAAGAAGGGCGGCAAAACCGGAAGCGGTAATCCGGAGGTGGGAACGGTTTTTTGAATCTCGGGGTCTGCCCTTTCGCGTTTCGATTACCCCCGGATTTGAAGATGGTTATGTTTCCCTCTTGGAAGAGAGGGGATACAAACAGATCGAGCCTGAAACGGTCATGGTCTTGTCCGATCTGCCGGAGAGGGCTGGCTGGCAGGCGGGCCTGATTGTAAAAAAGGTTGTCAAGCCCGATGAGTTGGCCCACTTTCAGGAGACGGCTGCGAAGGGATTCTCCCTGCCGGAGGGGTCCGGCCCCTTCGTGATAACCGAACAGGTACGCGATCTCCCCGATGCCGACCTGTTTATAGGGTATGCCGACGGGCTGCCCGCCTCGACGTCGATGCTGATAAAGACGGGTCATGTGGCGGGGATATACTGGGTGGCGACGCTGAAAGAATATCGGGGGCGTGGTTTCGGCGAGGCGATGACCCGCCATGCCGTCTTGGCGGGGATGGGAAAAGGGTGCACCTTCGCGAGCCTTCAGGCGACCGCGATGGGGAGGCCGGTATATGAGAGGATAGGGTTCAGCAATCCTTACAACTATCGGGTTTACGCACCCTCTGAAAAACTCTGATTCCTCGATGTCCTCTTCTGCAGCCGATGGTGATATCTCTGAAAATGGGCGAGCGCGCGG
>JAUSPK010000166.1 GCA_030655735.1 Syntrophales bacterium
GCATGCATACTGCTGGGCAGGACCCAGGTGTTGTGGCAGTTCTATGTCCTGTATATCCTGTTGTACCTGGGAAGCATGACCTATGGGGGCGTGGTGGCCAATACGGCCGTCAACAACTGGTTTGTTCAAAAAAAGGGGCAGGCCCTGGGACTCTCCAGCGCGGGGATCTCCTTTTCCGGCGTCGTTCTCCCCTTCATTGCCATGATCATAATCCTGCACAGCAGTATATCGGATGCCTTTCTATGGATCGGGCTGCTGACCATGGCCGTCGGGCCCCTGTCGTGGCTGGTGGTACGGGACTGGCCAGAACAGTTCGGCATGGCGCCCGACGGTGCTGTGCTGGAGAAACTCAGCAGCCTTAAAAATCCAGGCCTGAAGGAACACAGCAGCGGCGGTGCCGAGAGGGAAGAACCCTGGACCCTGCGCCGTCTGATCGTGACGGGAACGTTCTGGAAACTGGGCATCTCCTTAGGACTGGCCATGACAAGCGTGGGCGCGATAATGTCGCAGCTCAAACCGCGTTTTGCCGATCTCGGCTTCGATGATATGACGGCCATGGGAATGATGGCGGCCACGGCATGTGTCGGGGCCGTTGCAAAATATGTCTGGGGAATGTTGTGCGATCGCTTTGATCCCCGGCGCGTTTTCGCCGTCCTTGTATTTATGATGGCCCTCGGCCTGGGCCTTGCGCTCATCCATGATTCGATGGTCGCCCTCGGTCTTTTCGTCGTCGTATTCGGTTTTTCCATGGGGGGCGTCATGGCGCTCTTCCCCATCATCGTTGCGGACCTCTACGGGCGTGAATCGTTCCCGGCCGTGATCAGATATGTCTCTCTGATCCTTATCATTGAAGTTGCCGGTTTTCTCATCGCTGGTCAGAGCTTTGACCGGACGGGCTCGTACGATCTGGCGTACATCCTCTTTATCGTATTAAACCTGATTGCCGTATCCCTGATCCTCACGATGAAGAGGCCTCAGATCGACGAAGGCGCGCACTAAGAGACCGCGGTCGCAGAGGGGGACTGTGGCGGAAAAGGAGAAATGAATGGGGCCACTCAATGGTTTGAAGGTACTTGATTTTACCACGCTCCTTCCGGGACCATACGCAACCATGGGCCTCGCCGATATGGGGGCCGATGTCCTCAGGATCATCTCCGGTTCACGCCCGGACCTGGCGGCCTTTGCCCCCCCCTTTATCCCGGGGGCGGAGATATCCTTCGCCACGGCCTGTCTCGGGCGGGGGAAGCGGTGCATGACGCTGAATCTGAAGGACCCCCGGGCGATCGAGATTGTGCACCGCCTGCTGGGCAGGTATGACATACTGGTCGAGCAGTTCCGCCCCGGTGTCATGGAGAAACTGGGCCTCGGATACGCCGCCCTCAGGGAGATCAACCCCGCGCTCATCTACTGCTCCCTGACCGGGTACGGCCAGACGGGCCCGCATCGCGACCGGGTGGGACACGATATCAACTACCTGGCGCGCTCGGGGATCATGGCATACTCCGGGAAAAAAGAGAGTGGGCCGAGCCTCACGGGGATGCAGATCGCCGATGTCGCGTCCGGCTCCAGCAACACGGTCATCGGCATCCTCGCCGCGGTCATCTCCCGCAACGAGACGGGGAGGGGACAGCAGGTCGATGTCTCGATGGCCGACGGTGTCGTCGCCTTCAACGCCCTGGCGGGGAACGCCTACCTTGTGGATGGGAATGAACCCGGACGCGAGGACTTCCTCCTGAACGGGGGGTCCCTGTATGATTTCTACGAGACGAAGGACGGAGGGCACATCAGCCTCGGCGCCCTTGAGCCGCAGTTCTTCGCCGCCTTCTGTGAGGGGATCGGCCGTCCCGACCTGATAGCGGGGGGCGTACTCCCCGAAGATGTCGGGGAGGTCAAGGGACGGATCAGGGAAACTATCCTGACGAAGACGAGGGACGAGTGGGTGAAGATATTCGAGGGAACGGAGGCCTGCGTCGAACCGGTCCTGACCCTCGCCGAGGCCCTGGATGATGAGCAGGTACAAGGGCGGTCGCTGGTGGTTGATATCGAACTTCCGACGGGGGAGAAGGTGCGGCAGATCGCGCATCCCATCATCTTTTCGGAGACGCGCCAGGAATACCGGACGGCCGGCGTCGCCGCCGGGACGCACACGCGGGAAGTCATGCGCGAACTGGGGTATACGGATGCCGCGATAGAAGAATTCGAGAAAGAGGGGCTCTTCAGTTGAGGCGCGAGAGCGGGTCTGTGAAGGATACGCGATAATAATTGCAGGCCGCAACCTCGATAGTGGAACATGTCGGAATATGCTACAGTGAGCCGTACCGTGGCCGCTGCAACGTGATCGTTTCCTGTCTGTAAAAAACAGAGGAGGTGAAACAATGGTTACGGTATCATCACAGGCGCTTTCCATCGTCAGGGACGCGTCATCCATGACAGACTATTCCCTGCAGGCCCTCGCCATCCTGCGCGACCCGGCCCAGTTCAAGTGGTACATCATACCCTTTTTGCTCGTGGTACTCTTTATCTATTTCAAGGAGGCGGCCGGCAGGAACTGGTCCGCGGTCCTGGCGGGACTGGCATTCTGGGGGATGGACTGGTTCAATGAGATATGGAACTCGCTGGTTCTCTACTTCACGCAGTATGCCCCCGTATGGTGCGCCCCCGGAGGGGACACATGCTATCTGATCCTCGTGGGGCTCAACATCGAGATCACCTTCATGTTCCTCATCATGGGGCTGATGAGCACCCTCCTCCTCCCGGAGGATAAGGGGATGAAGATCGTTGGGATCAACAACCGGCTTCTGATCGCGGCGGTCATGTCCGTCCTGTGCGTCGCCGTCGAGATGGTCCTGAACCTGGCGGGCGCGCTCACGTGGGATTATTCGTGGTGGGACCTCGGCTCCCCGTGGCTGATCTGGGTGTTCGGCTACATGCCCTTCTGGCTGGTGGCCTTCTGGGTCCACGATATGGCCGACACCAGGAAACAGATCATCACCGTAGGCGCGATCCTTGCCTTCGATATCGTCTGCCTGGCGGTCTTCGGGGGCGTCCTCGGCTGGATATAGGGGACGCGACGGGACAAGTGGGAGAGATCATATGCGCCCCATGAAGAGGATGCCGCTGGCGCTCCTTATCGGTGCGACCGTTCTGGGTTGCTCCGCGTGGGATGTCGCCCGTGTGGCCAGGATAGCGGTGACCGGGGATGTTGCATCCG
>JAUSPK010000167.1 GCA_030655735.1 Syntrophales bacterium
CGATCCGCGTGGCGGGAAGTACAGTAGCTGAGACCAGAGGAGATTCATTGAAACAGGACCGCTTACTCATGTGAATTGAAACGGTATAAGGAGAATCTATGTCTATTCTGGTTGATCGGGATCACATCGGCATATTCGGTAAGATGAATTCTGGAAAAAGTTCCGTTATGAATCTCTTGACCCAGCAGGAAACGTCCCTTGTCGATCCTACCCCCGGCACAACTGCCGATACCAAAATTGCCCTACAGGAAATTCATGGCATGGGGCCGGTCAAGCTGTTCGATACCGCCGGAGCGGACGAGGCAAGCGTCCTGGGCGACAAGAAGCGCAAAAAGGTTTTCGCCGACATGAAGGAGTGCGATCTCGTCCTGCTGATCATCGATCCGGCCGGCCGGGCCTTTGACGTGGAAGATGAGCTGCTCAACCAGGCGCGCGATATGGATAAGCAGATCCTGATTATCTACAATCTCTTCAAGCCGGAATATAAAAATAGGATAGAGGCGGTCGAACGGCAACTTCCTCTTTTACGGTTCTATAAAAAGATCAGACTTGTCGCCACCGATGTCGATTGCCGCCAGCCGTTGTTGAATTTTATTCTGGATAACTTTGAATCCAGGAATCATAAGATGCCGCTTCTGCCTTTTCTTGAAGAGAAGGAGTTCTATATCCTCATCATCCCCATGGATGAAGAGACCCCTCCCGGTCGGTACCTGCGTCCCCAGGCGATGGTAGAGGAGTACATCACCCGTCACTGGGCCTATCCGGTCTCCTTCCGTCTGGACCTTGGGAAGGCGCGCAGCGAGAATGTGAGCGAACGGGAAGGTGAGAGGAAACGATTCCTGGATCTGATCGGCGGACTGGGGAGGCGGCCCAAGGCTGTCATAACCGATTCGCAGGCTATGGACGTGATGTCTCGTTGGTGTCCGGAATCGATCCTGCTGACGACCTTTTCAATTGTGATGATCAACTATATCAGCCGGGGGCGGCTGAGCCTGTTCGCCGAAGGCTTGAAGGCCATGGATCTGATCGGAGAGGGGGATACCGTCCTGATCGTCGAGGCATGTAACCATTCGCGGATCGGTGAGGACATCGGCACCGTTCAGATCCCGAATTACTTGAGGAAACAAAAGCCGGGGGTAAAGATCGAATACAACTTCGGTCGGGAGTTTCAGGAAAATGAAAATCTGAAAAGGTATAAACTCGTGATCCATTGTGGCGGGTGCATGATCACCCCGCAAAAACTCTCTGCGCGTATCCGCGATCTGGAAAATATCGGAGTGCCCTTTACAAATTATGGCCTGATGCTTTCATATATGCAGGGACAAACAGCTTTAAACAAGGTATTGACTCCTTGGAATCTGGACTAAGATAGTTGCAGCGGCTATTTTCTACTTTGTCTCACGCACCGCCTGCGGTTTTCGCCGGGTTCGGGCGTCGGCTTCCACAATCCGGGGACGGGCAGCACCGGCAGTGATCCCGCCGATTGCAGTGTGTCCCCTTCGTAGAGGACCTGTTCCAGAAAGAGCCCCGAGGGGGACGCGGTGACCTGGGCGGGTATATCTGAGGGGTTGTGAAGCATCCCCTCCACATCCTGATACGACAGGGTTCCCCGTCCCACTTCCACGAGAACCCCCACGACACGACGGACCATCTTCCACAGAAAATGGGAGCCGGCGATCCTGAAAACGATCAGGCCATCTGTTTCCAGGAGTTCCACCAGGTCTATCTGGACCAGCGTCGAGGTCTCCTTGCCGCTTCGTTTGTCGGCGAAGGAGGCAAAATCGTGAAAGCCCGAAAAGAGCTGTCCCGCCTCCGCCATTACTTTGCAGTCGAGTCGGTCCCTGATCCACCAGACGTAGCGTTTTCCGAAGGCCGTTCGGTGTTTCGAGATCAGGTAGACATAACTTCTGGACTGGGCATTGTGGCGGGCATGAAACCGGGGTGAGGCTCGCTCCACTCTGATGATATTGATGCCGGAGGGGAGGATGTCGTTGAGCCCTTCCATGAGCTTGCGGGGCTCCATCTTCTTCTTTGTTTCCAGATGGGCCACCTGGGCCAGGGCATGGACACCGGCGTCCGTTCGTCCCGCCCCCTGGACATCAACGCCGGAGCCGGTAAGCTGAGCCGCCGCTTTTATCAGGGTTTCCTGGACGCTCTTGGCATTCTTCTGGGCCTGCCACCCGCGGTACCCGGTTCCATCGTACTCCAGGGTGATCTTGTATTTGTGCATGCGGTCTCCTCACGATTGCGATCTACGGACCGTTAGTATCGTCTCATCGATGGGGAAAGATCAAACATTTTATTTTATCTCAGTTTTCTATTGACAACTGCTTCATTCCGTACTATCAAGTAACCTCGTTTTTTTTAGGGGATACAGATGCTGGCAAGAAACCTTATTAACGTCATCATAATTAGCGGGCTCCTTATAGGAGGGCGCATATCTGTGACTTGATGATGGAGTAGGTTTCCCAAAAAAGAAAAAATCAAAATCCGTTATCAGGTCTGCTGATAACGGATTTTTTGTTTTTGGGGAGATGGATTTTCATGGAGAAACCGGATGTTTTGATTTACGACACCACGTTGAGGGACGGCACGCAGGGGCACCAGATAAGCTTTTCCGCGGAGGACAAGCTGCGCATAGCCGCGAGACTGGATGACGTAGGTTTCCATTACATAGAGGGCGGCTGGCCGGGTTCGAACCCGCGGGACATGCGGTTCTTTAAAATGGCCGGAGAGGTCGCGTTCAAAAACGCCCGTCTGACGGCGTTCGGCAGCACGAAGAGATCCGGTCTGTCGGCCGATGCGTGTTCCAACATACAGGCGTTGCTCGAGGCGGATACCCCGGCGGTTGCCATTTTCGGAAAGAGTTGGGACCTCCACGCGACGGAGATTCTGGGGGTCTCGCTGGATGAGAATCTCTCGCTGATCGACGATTCGGTCCGGTATCTGAAATCGAAGGGCAAAGAGGTGATCTACGACGCGGAGCACTTCTTCGACGGATACAAGCACAATTCTCGGTACGCCCTCAAGACGATACAGGCCGCGCTGGAGGCCGGGGCCGATACGATCGTTCTGTGCGATACCAACGGGGGAACCCTCACGTGGGAGCTCGGCAGGATTGTCCAGGAGGTGGCATCCCTTATTTCCCCGAAACGGTTTGGCATTCACGCCCACGACGATTGCGGCATGGCGGTTGCCAATTCACTCTCCGCCGTCACGCTCGGGGCCACCATGGTCCAGGGAACGGTGAACGGGTATGGCGAGCGGTGCGGAAATGCCGATTTGATCTCAATCATCGGCAATCTTGTACTCAAGATGGGTATCAGGTGCCTCCCGGAGGCATCGGTCAGGTGTCTGACCTCCCTGTCGCGGTATGTCAGCGATGTGGCGAATATTCCCCCTGTCCGATCGAAACCTTTTGTCGGCAGCAATGCCTTCGCCCACAAGGGGGGCGTGCATGTGAGCGCCATCCTGAAGAACCCCGTGGCCTACGAGCACACCGAGCCGGAACTCGTGGGGAATCGACGCGCGGTGATCGTGTCGGACCTCTCCGGCAGGAGCAACATCGAACATAAGGCGAGGGAACTGGGGATCGATCTCGGTACGGACAGCGGCGTCAGTAAGAAGATCGTTCGGGACATAAAGAAGATGGAGGATGAGGGATATCAGTTCGACACCGCCGACGGCTCCCTCTCCCTGCTGATGAGAAAGGCGATCGGCAGCTTCGAGGAGCCCTTTCGCCTCGAGTCCTTTCGCGTGATAGACGAGAAGACGAAGGACAGCGCCTCACACTCACAATCGACGATCAAGATATCCGTTGGTGAGGAACATGAGATCACCGCCGCCGAGGGGAGAGGGCCCGTCAACGCCCTGGATAACGCCCTCAGAAAGGCGCTCAGCAAGTTCTACCCCCGCATCAGCGAGATGCACCTTGTGGACTTCAAGGTCAGAATCCTGGAGGGGACGGACGGGACGGCGGCGAAGGTGCGCGTCCTGCTGGAATCGAGTGACGATAGCGATGTGTGGACGACGATCGGGGTGTCGGAAAATATTATCGAGGCAAGCTGGCACGCGCTGGTCGACAGTATGCAGTACAAATTGAGTAAGGATAACGGGAAGACCCAAGTTGTGGAAGGAGGGAGATAGATGAAATCAGAAAAGGACAGGGTATTTATATTCGACACGACGCTGCGCGATGGGGAACAGGCCCCAGGGTTCAGTATGAACCCCGGGGAGAAGCTCCGGTTCGCGAAGCAGCTGGAACGGCTGGGTGTCGATATTATCGAGGCGGGGTTTCCCATTGCCTCCGATGGGGATTTTGAGTCGGTCCGGCAGATAGCCGGTGAGATAACGAAGTCCCAGGTTGCCGGACTCTGCAGGACCAGTCTGGGAGATATTGACCGGGCGTGGGACGCGATCAAGGGTGCGGCCCTCCCCCGGATACACACCTTTATCTCGACATCCGACATACACCTCAACTACATGTTGAAGATGACGAGGGCGCAGGTCCTGAAGGAGGCGCGTGCGGGGGTGAAACATGCCCGCAGTCTCACGGAGAATGTGGAATTTTCGGCCCAGGACGCCACGCGGACCGACCGGGAGTATTTGGCTGAGATCGTGGAGGCCGTCATAGACGAGGGTGCCATGACTGTCAATATCCCTGATACCGTGGGGTACGCCATGCCGGAGGAGTTCGGCGAACTGATAGCGTACCTGTTCGATACCGTGGGCAACATCCATAAGGCCGTCATATCGGTTCATACCCATGACGACCTCGGTGTCGCGGTTGCCACCTCCCTTGCCGGCCTGAAGGCGGGGGCGCGGCAGGTGGAGTGCGCGGTCAACGGCATCGGAGAGAGGGCGGGGAACGCCTCGTTGGAAGAAGTTGTGATGGCACTCGAGACGAGAAGAGACATCCTGAAGCTCCACACGAATATCAAGACGAAACACATCTATCCCACGTCGAGGCTCCTGGCCGAGATAACGGGGGTGGAGGTCCAGCCGAACAAGGCGATCGTCGGGGCGAACGCCTTTGCCCACGAATCCGGGATCCATCAGGACGGCCTCATCAAGGAGAAGATCACCTACGAGATCATGACCCCGGAGACGGTGGGGGTCTCGGAGACGAATATCGTCCTGGGGAAACACTCCGGACGGGCCGCCATCAGGGATCGCCTCAAAAAAATGGGATTCGATCTTGCCAAGGAGGATGTCGATACGGTATTTAAACGGTTCAAGGAACTCGCGGACATCAAGAAGGAGATGTTCGATGAGGATATAGAGGCGATCATCGCCGAAGACATATTCAGGAGGCCCGAGAAGTACAAACTCCTGTACCTCAGCGTGGTGAGCGGAAACGTGGCCATCCCGACCGCGACCGTTCAGATGGAGATAGACGGTGAGGTTGCGCGGGAGGCGTATTTCGGCGTGGGGCCGGTCGACGCCACCTTCGCCACCATCAGGAAGCTGACGGATACGAATCATCACCTGGTCAAATATCAGGTGCACGCCGTGACGGAGGGGACCGACGCCCAGGGTGTGGTGACCGTTCAGCTCAGGCACAAAAAAAGGATCGTCTCGGGGCGGGGTTCGGACCCCGACGTCCTCGTCGCGTCGGCAAAGGCGTACATCAACGCGCTCAACAGGATCGAGTCGTTCCAGATGCTCAATCATGCCTAGACGGACGCCGTCCGGGCAGCGAAAACCATTGCAGATACGAAGACAGGAGATACAGACATGCTGATGACCATTACGGAGAAGATCCTGGCCGCTCACGCCGGGCGGGACCGGGTTTCCCCCGGAGACCTGATAGAGGCGAAGGTTGATGTGGCCCTCGCGAATGACATAACGGCGCCCCTCGCCATCAAGGTGTTTGGTGAGATAGGGGTGGAGAAGGTATTTGACATCGACAGGGTAGTCCTGGTGGCCGATCACTTCGTCCCCAACAAGGATATCGCCTCGGCACAGCAGGTCAAGCTTGTGCGCGAGTTTGCCAGGGAGCAGGGGCTGACGAACTACTTCGAGGGGGGAGAGTCGGGGGTCGAGCACGTGATACTCCCGGAGAAGGGGCTGGTCCTCCCCGGGCAGCTTATCATCGGTGCCGACAGCCATACCTGTACGTACGGCGCCCTGGGAGCGTTTTCCACGGGGGTGGGGAGCACCGACCTCGGGGCTGTGATGGCCACCGGCGAGATATGGCTCAAGGTCCCGCCGACCATCCTGCTGCGGTATGAGGGAACCCTGCGGCCCCATGTGGGGGGAAAGGACCTGATCCTGCATACGATCGGTCTCCTCGGTGTCGAGGGCGCCCTGTACTGCGCCATGGAGTTTTCCGGCTCCGTGATCAGAAAACTCCCGATGCACCAGCGCTTCACCATGTCGAACATGGCGATCGAGGCCGGGGGAAAGAACGGGATCATAGAGGCGGACGAGACGACCCTCGGCTATCTGGCCGAACGGACCTCCGCGCGATTCGAGATCTTCAGGAGCGATCCCGATGCCCACTACGACCGGGTGATCGACATCGACGTGAGCGGAATCGAACCCCAGGTCGCCTTCCCGCACCTTCCATCGAACGTGCGCCCGGTGTCTGAGGCAGGAGATGTCCCGATCGACCAGGTGGTGATCGGTTCCTGTACGAACGGCTGGCTGGAGGATCTGCGTGACGCGGCAAGGGTCCTGAAGGGAAGGAAGGCCTCCCCGGGGCTGCGGCTCATCGTCATGCCCGGTTCTCCGTTGATATACAAGACGGCTATGCAAGAGGGCATTCTGGAGACATTTCTGGAGGCGGGGGCCGTTATCGGCCCGCCCTGCTGCGGGCCTTGCCTGGGCGGACACATGGGTATACTCGCCTCGGGTGAGCGGGCCGTGGCCACAACGAATCGTAACTTTATCGGAAGGATGGGACATCCGGAGAGCGAAGTCTATCTTGCCAACCCCCTTGTCGCCGCGGCATCCGCGGTCCTGGGGAGGATCGGCGGACCCGATGAACTGTAATGGAGAGGATTTTTTGAGCATGGAGAAGATGAGAGTGGAAGGAAGAATATGGAAATTTGGTGACGATGTGGACACGGATGTCATCATCCCCGCGAGGTACCTGAATGTGTCCGACGAGGCGGAACTGGCAAAGAACTGTTTTGCCGACATCAGGCCCGGTTTCGCAACAGATGTTGCGGCAGGGGACATACTGGTCGCCGGGAAGAACTTCGGGTGCGGGTCCTCACGGGAGCACGCGCCGCTGGCGATAAAGGCGGCGGGGATCAGGGTGATCATTGCCGAGAGCTTTGCCCGGATCTTTTACCGGAATGCCTTCAATATCGGCCTCCCCCTCCTGGAATCGGTGGAGGCTTCACTGGGCCTGTCCGACGGTGATAAGGCTGTTGTCGATCTTGCCGCCGGTATGATCGAGGGGGCGGGGGGCGTCTTTCCTGCCAGACCGATCCCCGATTTCATGGCTCAGCTGATCGCCGCGGGGGGACTGGTTGAGTATGTCAGGGAGGTTAAGATCGGAAGATAATCATGTGTTTAGGATCATCTCCCGAGTAGTTGTAGTTATCAGAAGGGCTCAAGGAGCCAAGGGTTCAAGGGGTCGAGTGAAAGGTTTATTGGGTAATACTAAAAAAAGATATAGCAGAAAGTCCCGATAAGTCGGGATCAAAGACACCGATAAAGTCTTTAGAGAACAAACCCCTGAATCCTTTGCCCCTTTCCCGACGAGTCGGGATTGAACCCTTTTCTTCAATCAGGAAATAAGTGGTGCTAGGAAGTGGCTATCCGGTTTGCGATCTCGCTCCCCATCTCGGCCGTTCCGATGACCGTTCCGGTGGCGGTGGTAATGTCGGGGGTATGGCTCCCTGAATTCAGGACAGTTGCGACGGCCCGTTCAATAGCCGCGGCTGCCTCCTCGTGGTGAAGCGTATAACGCAGGAGCATCGCAGCCGACAGTATCTGTGCGATCGGATTTGCAATTCCTTTTCCCGCGATATCGGGGGCCGATCCCCCCGCCGGCTCGTACAGGCCGAATCCTGTCTCGTTCAGGCTGGCAGATGCCAGGAGCCCCATGGAACCGGTCAGCATGGCGCATTCATCGGAGATGATATCGCCGAACATGTTGCCGCACAGGAGGACGTCGAACTGGTGGGGATCTTTGACGAGCTGCATGGTAGCGTTGTCGATGTACATATGATTCAGCCCGACGTCGGGGTATTCCTTCCCGACCTTGCTTACCACCTCTCTCCAGAGGACCATGGAGGTCAAGACGTTGGCCTTGTCGATCGAGGTTACTCTCTTCTTTCTCAGGCGGGCCGCGTCGAAGGCCATACGGGCGATCCGTTCGATCTCGCCCCGCGTGTATACCATTGTGTCGAAGGCCGCCTCTTCCAAGCCGCTTCCCTTCCTTCCCTTTGGGGTGCCGAAGTAGATACCCCCGGTAAGCTCGCGCACGCACAGGATATCAAAACCGTCTCTCACAATATCAGGGCGCAGCGGACTGGCGGCCGCGAGGGTGGGGAACACCTTGGCCGGTCTGAGGTTGCAGAACAGGCCGAAATGTTTTCTTAAGGGGAGGAGCGCCGCCCGTTCGGGCTGTCTATCGGGGGGGAGTGTCTCCCACTTTGGCCCCCCCACGGAGCCGAAGAGAATTGCGTCGCTGGCCTCGCACAACTTCAACGTGGAAGGGGGAAGGGCCTCGCCGTGTCTGTCGATTGCGCATCCTCCTACATCGGCGAAGTCATAGCTCAGGTCGAGTGAGAGTTTTTTCTGTACGGCCTCCAATACCTTGATGGCCTCTCCCATGATTTCCGGGCCTATCCCGTCCCCCGGAAGTATCGCGATCTTTTTCACAGTCCGTCGGTTCCTTTCTCTGTATGAATCATAATTTCCCCAGGCGCCGACGCCGGAGGGAAGACACGTACCTTACTCACAATAGGCGAATTATTGCAACAGCTTTTGCGTGGCAGGCAGTATTTTGTATTGACTTACAAGGGTCAAAATGTTAGTGGTGTCCCCTTTTGATAGGTGATAGGGAGCTGCAAGGAAGTGAAGATATGCTCGATATAAAGTTCATACGAGAAAACATCGATTTTGTCAGGACAAAGCTTGAGGAACGGGGAGACGCCGTCGATCTGGACCAGTTCGTTTTGATGGATCGAAAGAGGAGGGATATCCTTCAGGAGGTAGAGACCCTCAGGAGCGAGAGAAACAGCGTTTCAAAAGAGATCGGCGCTCGGAAAAAGAGCGGTCAGGACGCGTCCGATATTATCTCGAAGATGGGAAGTGTATCCTCCCGGATAAAAGAGCTGGACGAGTCGCTCAAGGAGATCGAGGCGCTACTTGGCGGTCTGGCCATGACCATCCCCAACATACCGCATGAGTCGGTTGTCCGCGGAACGGGTGACGAGGATAATCCCCAGGTACGACTGTGGGGTAAAAAACCGCAGTTTGATTTTGAACCGAAACCCCACTGGGATATCGGTGAGGACCTTAATATACTGGATTTTGCCCGCGGGGCCAAGATAACCGGTGCACGCTTCACCCTGTACCGGGGAGCGGGAGCCCTGCTGGAGAGGGCGCTGGTCAACTTTATGCTCGATCTCCACACGACCCAGCACGGCTACACCGAGGTTTTTACCCCCTTCATGGTGAACAGCGAGAGCATGACGGCAACTGGACAGCTCCCCAAATTCGAGGAGGACCTTTTTAAGGTAACGGGGACGGACTACTACCTCATTCCCACGGCGGAGGTTCCTGTCACCAATATCCACAGGGATGAGATACTGGATGAAAAGGACCTGCCGGTTTCCTACGTTGCCTATTCCGCGTGCTTCCGCGCGGAGGCCGGTTCGTACGGAAAGGACACGCGGGGGCTGATACGGCAGCACCAGTTCAACAAGGTGGAGATGGTGAAGTTCACCCGACCGGAGGAATCGTATGATGAACTGGAAAAACTGACCTCCAACGCCGAAGAGGTTTTGATAAAGCTCGGCATCCATTTTCGGACCGTCTCCCTCTGTACGGGCGATCTGGGGTTTTCCTCCGCTAAGACGTACGATCTGGAGGCGTGGATGCCCGGACAGGACGCGTACCGGGAGATATCCTCATGCAGTAATTTTGAGGCGTTCCAGGCCCGCAGGGCAGGGATCAGGTTCCGTCGCGGGGAGAATTCGAAGGTTGAATATGTCCACACGCTCAATGGCTCGGGCCTTGCCGTGGGGCGGACCGTGGTCGCGGTCTTGGAGAACTACCAGCAGAAAGACGGAAGCGTCATTGTCCCTGACGCGCTTAGACCATATATGAATGGGGTTGACAGAATAGTAAGTAATAAGTAGAGTACCCCGTTATTGTGCGGAACCGGAGGGATGGCCGAGTGGTCGAAGGCGGCGGTCTTGAAAACCGTTAACCGAAAGGTTCGCGGGTTCGAATCCTGCTCCCTCCGCCATATAAAACTGCAGGCGATAAGCACGGCTGCGGTTTGGTTTTTAAGTAAGAATCGGATAGCAAAAGATCGATCACGGAAGCGGAGAGATGGCTGAGTGGCCGAAAGCGATCGCCTGCTAAGCGATTGTACGCCCCAAAAGGTGTACCGGGGGTTCGAATCCCCCTCTCTCCGCCAGAATTATCGTATGCGCCCATGGCTCAGCTGGATAGAGCGTCGGACTACGAATCCGAAGGTCGAAGGTTCGAATCCTTCTGGGCGTACCATACAATTCAAGGGGTTAAACCGGATTAACCCCTTGAATTTTTGTTCGGGGGACGTATTCCGGTTATTATGTTCCGTTAATGCCAGGTACGGATTACAACAGGGAGGAAATGTATGGCTTCTAAAGATAAGATTGCAAGGGATGGCCAGAAGGCTTACTGGGAGGGCGCATTGAGCAGCCGTCTGGAAGTTTTAAATAAGAGTGGCCTCGTCGACCGTGGGGAGATAGCTAAGGATCCAACCGTCAAGAAGATCCGGGCCGAGATGCGGAAGATTGGAAAAAGGCTTGCCGTCATAGGCAAGAAGCAAGACAAGGTTGAAGAGATGGCGAGGGCCAAGGCCGAGAAGATGGCCATTCCCAAGGAAGAGAAGGGCAAGAAAACAAAGGCTGAGGAAGAGGCCGCTGAGGTGAGCAAACGTCAGCAGAAACTTGAAAAGAAGATGGAGAAGAAGAAGGAAAAGAAGCAGGCGAAGGAAGAGCAGGGTTGAGATCGCTGCTTTGTGTTTTGAAAAATGACATCAAAGGAATCCCGGTCGGCAGGAAAGAGTGCCGGAAACGATACGTGGCGCAATAAAAAACGCCCACCGATTGAAAATCGGTGGGCGTTTAAATCTAACACAGTTTGTCTAGGCTTTCTGTTTTTTCTTCCTCACAAATCCCAGACCCGCCAGACCGCACCCGAGGAGCAGCATGGTGGTCGGCTCGGGGACCGGCGCCCCTCCTGACGTCGCATTGAATGTTACGTTATTGCTCGTAAACCAGCAATCGGGATCGAATCCGAATCCGACTCTCTCATCCTCACCGCCGACATAACCATTCAGTGCGAGAAGTTGGCTTTCGTTGAATGTCCAAATGAAATTCCCTGGGGTCCCGGGGTTGGCATCGTGATACTCAAACAAAGAAGTACCCCAGCCGGCGAAATGATCACCCCCATCGCTGCCCCCTGTTGAATTTACACCAGACCAAGCATAATCGAGGAGGTCACCGTATAAGGTATCGTAGGTGTAAGGAGCATCGATTCCCCAAAAGGTTAATGAGGCGCCCTGGATGGTTTCGCCCTCCGGGATGGTCATATTTATACCCCACGTGTACCAATAAGAACCGTCTAAATTATTCAACCGAGTAGTCCCATAGGTATACTCCGTGGCTCCGGCTATCCCGGATATACTTAAGGCCAACAGTACCGAACATAAAAGCAATAATAGTTTTTTCATTTTCGATTCCCCCTGTCTCCTTATTTTTCGTCTCTTTCGACGTCCTTACCGTTTTTGATTTGTATCTGTATCTTGGCTACCGTTGTCTCAGATTCAAAACCCATTGTAAATACTACTAAAGTAGTATTTTTCAGTGTTTTCGACACTTTAGGCGTAGATTTAACGCTCGGATGCCAACGGAAGGAGGAAGATCGTTAGAAGAACGGTTCTTTCGATGGGGGGAATCTCTGGTAGGATGGATGTTTATATATGGGGAGGGTAAAAAGGGGGGGCTTACTTCTTGTGGAATAACGAAATATTCCGGAAGGTTAAAAAATGATGGAGTCGTAAAAAGTCTCCTTAACTTGTCATCCCGACGAGTCGGGACGAGAAATCTTTAAAACGTAACATGCTTAAAAGATAAGATTTCTCCCCATGGTCGAAATGACATATTCATCGAATTTGGCTTTTTACGAGATCATCAAAGATGGTCCTTGGATAGCACATGTCGGGTAAAGGGTTTCTATTTGCGTGCTATCAATGTGCTGGGGGGTGAGTCTGATCGGCAGGAACCAAGCAGGCTCACGTGAGAAATGACGGGGGATTGAATTAGTGAAGAAGGAATTTAATGTACTCCGGCAGGAGGGTTGGCGGATTTTCGGTCTCTTTAAAATTTCTGTACGTTAGTGTCTGACTTCACTCCGGTGTTCCCTGGCGGAGTTTTGGGTGTTTATCTCCCGATTGATGCGGGATATCGTGTTCTCGAGGGCATGTATCTTTTCTTCGATATCCCGGCGAATATCGTTGTCTGTGTTCCCGTCACCTATCCCTGTCTTGACAGGAACAGGGGGTGCGGTTCCATGGCGCATGCCTCCGATCGGAACCCCGTCCAGGTATCTGTCTTTCACCACTTCCTTAATGACCCTTTCCCCGATTGTTTTCAGTTCATCGGCATAGCCATAGAGAAGGGCGGCGTCAGATATGATATTGGCACGCCTCGGGATCCCTTTTGAATACAGATAGATGGATTCGATTGCATCATTATCGAAGATGTCGAGGTTTTCCAGCCCCCCCGCATACTGCAGGCGATGATGGATATACTGGCCCACCTCATCTTTGTCCAGACCGCTGAGATGACAGTGGACAGTTACCCTCTGAACAAATTCTCTTACCTTGTTTTGCTGAAGTCTCTGTTTCAGCTCGGGCTGACCCACCAGTATTACTTGAAACAGGTAATGTTTCCCAGTTTCCAGGTTTGCAAGCATCCGTATCTTTTCTATGCTTGT
>JAUSPK010000172.1 GCA_030655735.1 Syntrophales bacterium
AGGACACATCGGCAGAAAGGGGAACCTCCTGTCCTTCGGTTTTACGGCTGGGAAAGACCTGCCGTATCCATCGGATACTTCCAGAATGCCGAAGAGGAAATCGATTGTGCATACTGCCGTGGCAAGGGCATTGATATTGTCAGGCGGCCTACGGGGGGCAAGGCGGTTCTTCATGGCAATGATCTGACCTATTCCCTCGTGGCCGGGGAATCTGTTCCCCCTTTCTCCCCCGATGTTGTTGAAACATACCGGATAATAAGCGGGTGCATCATACGGGGTCTTTCCAAGGCGGGGATCGAGGTGCAGATAGTTGAGGAAGGCCGGGGCGGAGCCGGCTCGACGGAGGGCTTTTGCTTCGCAACCTCTTACAAAAATGAGCTTCTCGCGGGGGGCAGAAAGATCTGCGGAAGTGCCCAGATGCGGGCGCGGGGCGTGTTCCTCCAGCACGGATCTGTACTTATTGACCTTGACCCGCTGGCAGTCTGCGCTGCAATAGGTAAAACAAAGGATGCCGCCAGGGCGCAGAAAATCGAAGCTGCCGTTACCTCCGTCCGTGAAACGATGGGGGGGGATATCAGCATGGACGATCTGTGCCGGGACATCGCTGCGGGGTTTGAAGAGGTCCTGAATATACGCCTGGTAGAGAGCGAATTGTCCCCCGAGGAGGAGGCCCTTAAGGACAGACTCCTTGACGACAAATACATGCGTGACGAATGGAACATGAAAGGACGGGGAGCCGGAAGTGGATATTGAAAAGATTATAAAAAGTGGCGTGCTTTCGCAGGAGGCATATCCCGCCGAGGAACTGCCGTACCGAATCAAGCTTGACGCAAATGAGAACCCCTACCCGCTGTCCCCCTCCCTGAAGCGCCTGATCTTCGAACGTCTGGAGTCTGTATCCCTCAACCGCTATCCGGCGCCCGGATCTCCCGGTCTGAAGGCGGCCTTCTCGCGGTATTACGGGGTGGATGAAGAGATGGTCCTCATCGGGAACGGATCGGATGAGCTCATCCAGATATTGATGACGGCTGTCGGCGCCTCTTCTCCCTGCAGCATCCTGTTCCCGACCCCCACCTTTGCCATGTACGGGATAAGCGGCCTGAACGCGGGGCACCGCACGGTGGGGGTACCTTTGAGCGACGAGTTGGACCTGGATACGGAGGCCATGTGTGCCGCGATAGCCGATCTGCAGCCCTCCCTCATATTCCTCAGCTACCCCAACAATCCCACGGGGAGATGCTTCGACAGGGGGGGGATTGAAAGGATCCTGGAGGCATCCAGTGGGCTTGTGGTGGTTGACGAGGCCTACTGCAATTTCTCGGGAAAGACCTTTCTTCACGATCTCGATCGGTGGGATAATCTGGTCATACTGAGGACCCTCTCCAAGGTGGGGCTGGCGGCCCTGAGACTGGGGATCCTCATCGGGCATCCTTCATTGGTTCACCAGTTGAACAAGGTGAGGCTGCCCTATAATGTGAACATCTTCTCACAGATTGTCGGGGGCCTGTTTGTTGAACACAGCGAGAAATTTCTGGAGTCGGCGGACAGGATCATTGCGGACAGAAAGTGGCTTTCGGACGAACTGATGTCCATCGAGGGGATTACCCCGTACCCTTCAGACGCGAATTTCATCCTTTTTGGTTGTGTTACGGGAAAAGATGAGGTATATGCGCAGTTAATCGACAGGGGCGTGTTGATAAAGGACTTTACGTCTCCCGCCATCCTCAGAGAGTGCATGCGGGTGACGGTCGGGACGACAGAGGAGAACAGGGAGTTTATAGAGACCCTGAAGGATATCCTATAGGGAGAGTGATAATCACATAGGTACAGACAGGGGGTGGAAGGCGACTGGGTTGCTAGGGTCGTTCTGCCCTCTTTTTTTGTCTCAACGCTTTATTCCCAATATATACGAAGGTGCGGTTTATTTTACGACGGAGGGAGGTGACAATCCTTGGAAGTAAGAGTATTCGATAACGATGTTGAAAGGGCCCTGAAGATACTGAAAAACAAGCTTTCGAAAAGCGGGTTTTTTAAGGAGCTCAAATTGCGCAGGGCTTACGAGAAGCCGTCCGTAAAGAGAAAGAGGAAGGCCCTGGAAGCGCGAAGGAGAGTGGCCAAGGCGGCGAGAAGGAAAAAATGGTCTCCTCGATAGAATAGGTGGTTCAAAAGCGAATGGCAGTTTAACGGGGGAAGGTCCCTTTGGGCTGTACCCCGATCAGTGGGTGTTTTCTGGAGGAGACATGGAAGAGAAACAGTATCTTGTGGATGCCCTGTCTGTCGATGAATCGTGGCGTATCTTCCGGATCATGGCGGAGTTTGTGGAGTCCATTGAAGAACTCTCAAGGATCGGTCCTGCCGTGAGCATATTCGGGTCGGCCCGGGAGAGCCCGGGAGGCGCCTATTACGAGAAGGCGCGGGAGGTTGCCCGTCTCCTCGGAGAAAAGGGATTCGGGGTGATTACCGGGGGCGGGCCGGGCATCATGGAGGCCGCCAACAGGGGCGCCAGCGAGGCGGGCGCCCGGTCGATCGGCATGAATATCCAGCTTCCCTTTGAGCAGAAGCCCAATCCCTATGCCACTACCAGTATTGCCTACAAATATTTCTTTATCCGGAAGGTCATGTTCGTCAAGTATGCCATGGCCTATGTCATCCTTCCCGGAGGATTCGGCACCATGGATGAGCTCTTTGAGGCCCTCACCCTTATCCAGACGAAGAGGATACGGAGCTTTCCGGTGATACTGATGGGAAGTGAGTACTGGGGAGGACTTGTGGACTGGATGAAGAAGACCATGCTCCAGGAGGGGAAGGTATCTGAAGAGGACCTTGATCTTATCCAGATGATCGATGAGCCCGATCAGGTGGTCAGGCATATACAGAAGTTCGTCGTACTTTGACCAGGCCGGACATCCGCCATGCACGGAACACTCAAGACACTCCTCGACGATATCGGCAGAGGCACAATCGTTCCCTGCTATCTCATCTACGGGGATGAGGAATACCTGCTAGCTGACGCCCTGGAGAGGCTCATAGACGCCCTCCTCCCCCCGGATCAGCGAGATCTCAACCTCTTTTATATGGAGGGGGAAGATGAAGATATGGACGCCCTGTGCGACTCCCTTCTTACCCCCCCCCTGATCCCCGGCAGAAAGGTCGTCGTGGTACGCAATACGCGACTTTTCCATTCCAAGGCATCGTCATCCGACGTGATAGGGGAAATTACGGCACATCTTGAAAAAGACCCTCATAGGGCTGCGCGGGCCTTTCTCTCCCTACTGGAGGTGGCGGGGTGGTCCGTGGAAGACCTGAAGGAAGGGCAGTGGAAGAAGATCTCCGATGACGACTGGAGGAGTGCGATCGGGAGCACGGCAGGGGCGGACAGGGAAGAGTGGCTTCCGAAGGTGCTGGACCTGTGCGACAGCCTGAAGATCACGCGAGAAGGCAATCTGGAGGACACCGTCAGGCTGGAGGATGTGCTGAAGGGCGGTATCCCCGCCGGCAACTGCCTGATTATGACCGCCAGTGCTGCAGATAAAAGAAAGAAACTCTTTAAGGCTATAACCGATACGGGGGCCGTCCTTTCGTTTGAAAAATCCAAGAACGAGTCAGGGAAAAAGGGACTGCTCATGGACAGGGTGGGGGATGCCTTGGCGAAAAGGGGGAAAAAACTTGCCCCCGATGCCCTCCTCGCCCTGGGGAAGAAGACGGGATTCGAGCTTCGGGATTCCCTGCAGGAGATTGAAAAGCTGATTGCCTATGTGGGGGACCGGGAGACTATCGACAAAAATGACATAGACGCGGTAGTTGAAAAGACCGCAGAGGATTCGGTCTTTGACCTCACCTCCGCCATCGTGGAAAAAGATGCCGGCACGGCGCTCCAGACCCTTCAGCGTCTCCTTGACCAGGGGGTCAATCACATCCTTATCCTGACGATGATCGCCAGAGAGGTTCGGCTCCTCCTTCAGGGGCATATACTCCTTGAATCGGAGAAGATTCCTGCCTTCCGGCCCCGCATGGATTACGGGGGGTTTCAGGCCGGCGTCTATCCAGCGGTAAAGGCCCTGGCGAAGGGGAAGGGCGCATGGCTTGCAAACCAGCATCCCTACGTGATCTATAACGCCCTCAGAAATGCCGGGCGGTTTTCACGGGAGGAACTTATCGGATACCTGAGCCGCCTTGCCGATTTGGATCTCGCCATGAAGTCCTCCGGTATAGACCCCGGTCTAGCACTCAGGCACCTGCTTATAGAGATGTGCCGGCGGTGATGAAGTACAATTTTAAGTGTTGAATGGTGAATGCTTGATGTTGATTCATCCGTAAAAAGGTTCTCACAGCTTGTTCAGTCTTCTCTGGGACTGCCGTTCTCGTCTTGACCTTCTCCGTGCGGCGCCCTTCTTTCTGGTTCCGGATATCGGGGGGAGATCATCATCCTCTTCGGGGGTCTCATCATCGTCGGGCATCCCCTTCGTCTCCTCTTCCCCCATCCGCTCCTCGAATTCGGGTGAGGATATCGCCACGCCCCCCGCCTTCACCGCCGAGTCGGCCACCTCCCTGTCGGAGCTGACAACGATGATCTCTGAGCCCCTCTCCGCCCGTGCCATTCTTTTGATGACCTCATCCGCCGTCTCACCCCTTCCGGAGTATACAATGTGAACGCCGTCTTCCCTTAGCCGTTCCTCCTCTGCGGGGCCGGTCATCCACCCGTCGAAGACCACCGTCATCTTATGGCCCCGCAACCTTCGGTACCCGGCAACCCTCCGTATCAGCTCGCCCCTTCCCCTCTCCAGGCTCAAGCGTTCGAGACGCCTCAGAGAGTCTGACTGCCTGATGAGATTATATCCGTCTATGATGATGTGCATGGTGTGCCTTCAAAGAGAGGGGGACGTCCGGTAGCAGTTCCCAAACGTCCCCCAATGCATGTCTTTTGGGGCCGATCAATCTCCCAGGATCGACTTCATGCCCGCTATCGTCTCCCCGTAGTCCCCGCTGAGGAATATGGCGGAACCCGCGACAAAGACATCGGCACCGGCATCCGCCGCCGCCCCTATGTTCTGAAGGGTGATCCCCCCGTCCACCTCGAGCAGGACATCGGGCGAGAGGCGGTCTACCATCGTCCGTGCCTTCCGTATCTTGGGGAGCATGCTTTTGATGAATGTCTGCCCCCCGAACCCGGGGTTCACCGTCATGATCAGGAGGAGGTCGATGTCCCCGATGACCTCCTCAATATCGGTAAGGGGGGTCGCGGGATTGACCGATACGCCCGCCCGCCCCCCCAGCTGTCTGATCAGATGGAGTGTCCGGTTAAGGTGGACAGCCGCTTCGGCGTGGACGGTGATGATGTCGCTCCCCGCGTCAGCGAAGCTCTGTATATATCGGTCGGGGTTCTCGATCATCAGGTGGACATCGAGGGGAAGATGCGTGATCTTCTTTATGGACGCCACGACGGGAGGACCTATGGTTATATTCGGGACAAAATGCCCGTCCATGACGTCCACGTGGATCATGTCCGCCCCGGCATCCTCGACGGCGCGAATCTCCTCCCCGAGCCTGCTGAAATCGGCGGAAAGTATGGATGGCGCGATCTTTTTCATATCAGAATTTCATGATGAGGGAATGTACGGCGCCCGTATCGACTTCCCTGATGGTCAATCGGAGTTCGTGTGCCTGCTCCGTCGCCTCGCCCGGGAAGAATATGAAGCCGTGGGATATGTCGTTCGGGGGTGCGGGTCTGTCTTCAAGCGATCGGTTCCGCAGGTCCTCGCCTATCTGATGGGGAGCCTCACGGTCTGTCAGTCCCTTGGAGCCGCCCAGGGTGAGTCCCGCGGCGGCCCCGATGGCTGCCCCCTTGCCTGCCGCCTCACCGACGCTGGTTCCGGTGACGATCCCTATTGCCGCGCCGATGACGGCACCGGCCGCGCCCGCCAGCAGGCCCGATTTTGCCCCTTCAGGGAGGACCTCTCCTAACTCCGACTTTTTTTCTATCCGGTCATACGCTATCCCCTGGTCAAGGATCGGCCAGAGGTTGCTCTTGACATCCACCAGATAGGTCCTGCTTGCGACAACCTGCAGGGGATGCCTCCCCCTGTTGTCGAAGATTACCTGGACGGGGAGCACCCCTGAACCAACAATGTCGAACCCGAAAGCGGCCTCGGCCTCTTCACGGCTATACGCCTTGGCCGCTACGGTCGCACCCGCCACCTCCGTCGCATTCGTATAAGCCGTCGGCATCTTAAAGGGAACAACCGTCCGCTCATACCGTGCACACCCGATAACCGAGAATATCAGAAAAAGGATCACCGCAATGCAGATCCTGTCTGTTCGTGCCATAGCCAAAGTTTCCTTTCTTTTATCAACGTTGTGCTGATATTATTATCTTTTGCCCCACCTGTCAATCGGATTTGCGCAGACTTGACAGGGGGCGAAAAGACCAGTATGTTTCGAGGGCTATGGCAAACCTACTCTATAATATCGTCCTTACCCTGGCGGCCCTGTTTCTTATACCCTTTTTTCTGGTGAAGATTGTCTTCGCGGGGAAGTATCGGAAGAGCATCGGCCCCAAGCTCGGGTTCGTCCCGGACAGGGTTTTTGGAGAGATGAAGGGCTCGCCACGGATATGGATACACGCGGTATCGGTGGGGGAGGTGACCGCCGCCGCCCCCATCATCTCGTCCCTGAGAGAGTCCTGTCCGGGGGCGTGTATCGTCCTTTCCACAAGCACGGAGACGGGGCAGGAGATGGCCCGCCGCCTCGTCACGGACGCCACGGCGCATATCTACTATCCCCTTGACATCCCCTCTGTCGTGAGAAAGATCATCGACGGGGTGCGGCCGGATATCTTTGTCCCGGTCGAGACGGAGATATGGCCCAACTTCATCAGTGCCTGCGGAAAGCGGGGAATTCCCGTAGCGATGGTCAACGGCCGGATCTCCCCCCGTTCCTTCAGGAGGTACCGGCAGACAAGATTCTTCTGGAAGCACGTTATGAAGATGGTTGATGTGACAGGGGTCATATCCACGATTGATGCCTCCCGGCTGGTGGCCCTGGGGGTGGAGCCGTCGAAGATCCATGTCATGGGGAACGCGAAGTACGATAGTCTTGCCGCGGGGGTGGATGAGTCCCTCAGGGATGACATAGCGGCAAGGCTCGATATTCCCCACGGGGCACAGGTCTTCGTCGCGGGGAGCACGCATGAAGGGGAGGATGAAGTGGTCCTGAAGGTCTACCGGGGCCTGGTAGAGCGATACCCCGATATGCTCATGATTATCGTCCCGCGGCATCCCGAGAGGGGCGCCGCGGTCCTCTCCCTTGCGAACGGTTCCGGTTTTCATGACTGCGTGACGATGAGCGCGATAGACAGGGGTGAGAGGCGTGCCGGCCGCCGGATCGTTATCGTTGATATGATCGGAGAGCTCTTCAGGGTCTACAGCCTTGCCACGGTGGTCTTCTGCGGGGGGAGCCTGGTACCCCGGGGCGGTCAGAACATCCTGGAGCCCGCGGCGTGGGGGAAGGTCGTACTCTATGGTCCCTCGATGGAGGATTTCACGGACGAGAGGGAGCGGCTGGAGGATGCGGGGGGAGGGATCAACGTCAGGGACGGCGGGGAGCTTCTGGACGAGATTCTCAGACTGATGGAAGACCCCGAGGCCCTTCGCAGGAGGGGAGAGGCGGGACGTGCCATCGTTGCCTCCAACGGGGGAGCCGCCAGGCGATACGCCGAAATGATAAGGGACCACCTGAATAATTCAAGGGGTCGAGGGTTCAAGGGGTCGGGTATTCAAGGGTTCGAGTGAAACGAAGAAAGACAGCCCCTTGCCCCTGTCTTCTCCATCACCCCTCCGCGCGTTTCAGGCACTCCTCCCATCGGCTGTTCACCGATGCCTGGAGGGTGCCGAGCTGCTCGATACTCATCTTTTTAAACCGTCCCTGCCTCTCCACGTAATTGACGAGGGGGATGAGTTTTCCCCTCTCGGCCATCGTCTTGCTCCTGCCGGTGAACCGGAAGCGGCCGTCCTCGATCTCGAAGAGGATGAACAGGCCCGTCTCAACGGCGAGACGCCCGATCCTGACCGTATCGGCTGTGGGATACCCCCACCCGGGGGGGCAGGGGGTGTCGATCTGGATATACCGGGTCCCGCGTATCTTCTTGGCCCTGACGAACTTGTCATACAGGTCGACCGGATAGGCGGGGGAGACGGTGGCCAGGTAGGGGATATGGTGGGCCTCCATGATCTTGAGAAAATCCTTCTTCGGCTCCTGTTTCGTCAGGACCGGCGTCGTAGTGGTGAGGGCTCCCAGGGGCGTGGCGCTGGAGCGCTGTGTCCCCGTGTTCATGTAGGCCTCGTTGTCGTAACAGGCGAATATGAAGTCGGTGTTTCTCTCCGCCGCGCCGCTCAGGGACTGTATCCCGATGTCATAGGTGCCGCCGTCTCCCGAAAGGGCCAGGACGGTTATGTCGGTCCTGTTGAGGGCCCGCAGGCCGGCCACCATGCCGGCGGCGGATGCCGCGTTCCCGGCGAAGGTGGTGTTGAGGGCGGGCACTATGACGGAGGTGGTGGGGTACAATCCGTGCAGGACGCACAGGCAGCTCGGGGGGATCCCCACGATCGTGTTTTCCCGCAGGGCCTTGAGGATGTACCGGTATGCAAGGGAGAGCCCGCACCCCTGGCACGCGCGGTTCCCCGGCAGGATGTACTCCTTCTCGTTTATATTGAATATGGTTTCATGCATTATTCTATCCCGTGTGACAGTTGAGCCATATTGTTTTGTTTCCCGCATCTCCGGCCAGGGCGGCCTCGAAGGTTGTCCGTGCCGCCTCCACCAGTTCGCGGGTCTTGACGTCCCGTCCCCCCAGCCCCGCTATATAATTGTGAATGGGGGCCTTGATATCCGTGCCGTAGAGGGCGGCCTTCAGGTCGGAGCAGACGCCCCCTTCATAGCCGTAGCTGATACACTTTTCAAAGACCGCGATGGCGCTCGCCTTTGCGAAGGCCTGCGCGACCTCCTCCTTCGGGAAGGGCCTGAATGCCCTGATCCCGACGACCCCCGCCCTGATCCCCTCGGCGCGCAGCGCGTCCGCGGCCAGGGTCGCCTCGGTGGCGATGGACCCCATCCCGGTCAGTATCAGATCGGCGTCTTCGGTCATATATTCCCAGATCATCCCTCCGTGGTTGCGCCCCGAGAGCTTCGCCCATTCATCGCTCGCCGCGTTGATGACCGTCCTAGATCTTTCGAACGCGGCCTGCATCTTGTAGCGCATCTCCATATAGCCGTCGCACAGGACCCCATCCGCATTCTCCCTGCGTGAGGCGAAGAAAACGGGGTTGATCGTCTTTGGGTCTTCCGGGGAGAGGATGGTGTGTGGCCTGTAGGGGGGGAGGAATTTTTTGACCAGCCCGGCATCGGGGACGTCCACGGGCATCATCGTATGCGAGAGGACAAAGCCGTCATAGCAGACCATCACCGGCAGGTAGACCTCTTCCGCTATCCGGTATGCCTGCAGCACGGTGTCGAGGATCTCCTGGTTGTCCCGGCAGTAGAGCTGTATCCACCCCGTGTCCCTCTGAGAGAAGGAGTCCTGCTGGTCATTGAAGATGGACCAGGGGGCCCCCACGCCTCGGTTGACGCAGCACATGACGACCGGCAGACGGGAGCCTGCCGCCCAGTGCAGCTGCTCGTGCATATAGAGGAGACCGTTGGAACTGGTTGCCGTAAAGACCCGCGCGCCCACCGTGGATGCCGATATGCAGACAGTCATGGATGAGTGCTCGGACTCCACCCGGACATATTCCGCCTTCAGTTCTCCCTTCTCGACATACTCCGACAGGACCTCCGCGAGCCTGGTCTGGGGCGTGATGGGATAGGCAGCTATGACGCCGGGCTCGGCACGTTTGACCGCCAGGGCCGCCGCCTCGTTCCCCGTGATGATACGGACGTCACTCATCGATATCCACCTCCCGCACCATCTGTATCGCGTTGGGGGGACATTCCTCCGCGCAGATGCCACACCCCTTGCAGTAGTCCATATCGATTGTGACCGGGATTGTCATGGTCACCACCCCCTCCGGACAGTAGAGCCAGCACAGGAAACAGGCCGGCTTTCCCTTGACCTCCGGGATACATTTCGCGGGATCGATCACGGGGCGTGTGTCCCTCCATTCGCCCGTTTTCCCCGCCTCTCCCGGGGCCGGCGTGCAGACGCCCGATATATTGGTGTCAGTCTTTTCCATTTTTCACCCAGACCTCGGTCCTCTCAAAGGCCGTTCGAATGGCCTGAAAATTAAAGGATGCCTTGCTCCGCGGCATCTTTTTCTTGATCCCCTCTTCGATACTCTCGAGGGAGACCAGCCCCGACGCCCTGCAGAACGCTCCGAGGAGCGGGGTATTCACGACGGGGACCCCGCCCATACTGAGGTGATGCTCCCGGGCTATGCCCGCGGCGTCGACCGTCGCCACGGAGAAGCGCCCGTTGGCCCCGATCTGATCCGGCTTCAGGGGCGTATTGATGATAACGAGTCCCCCCTCCCTGAGCATCTCTTCGCCGGTCGCATTTTCAAACAGGGATTCATCAAGGATTACGGCAATGTCTGCCGGCGCGACCTGCGAAAAGGTCCTGACCGGCTCGTCCGATATTCTCGTTGAGGCGGTGAGGGGCGCGCCCCTGCGCTCCGGCCCGAAGGTGGGGGCGGAGGTGACGCCCCGGAACCCCTGGATATAGGCCGCCTCCGCCAGTATCTGCGCCGCGAGGACAACCCCCTGGCCGCCCCTGCCGTGCCAAAGTATTTCGTGCATCGCCACCCTCTCTCCCACAAAAAAGGCCATGAAGCTTTCGCCCATGGCCCTTTGAATTGTTATCTGTTGTTGTGTTACACCACAGAGATGACAGGCCGCGGGAATGTAACCCTGCTAAGAGCGAGGCTCAGCAAGCCCAGTACATTCAAAAGCCCTACTTCCAGAAAACCTGTCATCACGGCACGTCCCTTTCAAAGACTGGTACCTCCTACACTGGGAGCAGGTAAAAGTCAATGGTAAATGTTGAAGTTTTAATGTTGAATTGAAATTGAGACATTCGCAAAAAGCGTTATCACCTTGGCATTTCGACCATCATCCCGTCATTTCGAATCCCGATTTATCGGGATGGATGAAAATGTGAAAATGGGGTCAAACCTCCACTATTGACAACAGATGCCCCTCCTGCTCAAAGGGTTCGAGGATTCAAGGATACTGGTTGATACTCTGCCATCTAATCTTCTCACCTTTTGCCCCTCAATCCCTTGAATCCTTACGATCTTGCCAACTCTTTTGGAGATGATCCATTATAGTCAATAGTGGAGGTTTGACCCCATCGCATCCCGATAGGTATGCAAAGGCCCCTATTCGATATCCAGCGGCTGCAGCTCTCCTTCCAGTTTCCCGAGCAGCGGGGGGAAGGTTTCGGGGTCCAGCGCCGACAGGGGGATCGCGTCGAATCTCCGGCAGAGGTTGTCCAGGACGACCTTGTCCGGGAAGAGATCGATCTTGTTGAATACGCGAACGCATTTCTTGTTCTGCAGGTCAAGTTCCTCCAGTATCTTTTCCACCGCGAGGACCTGCTCCTCAAATCCGGGATTGCTGACGTCGATGACATGGAGGAGGAGGTCGGCCTCGCCCAGTTCCTCCAGTGTCGCGCGGAAGGCGGAGGCAAGCTCCTTAGGAAGGTTCCGTATGAATCCCACCGTGTCCGTGATGATCGCCTCCCTGTCGCGTGGGAAGCGGAGGCGCGAGCTCTTCGGGTCCAGCGTGGCGAAGAGGATATCTTCGGTCAGGACGCTGCTCTGTGTCAGGGCGTTGAGGAGGGTGGATTTTCCCGTGTTGGTATAGCCGATGATGGAGATGACGGGGAGTCCCCGCCTGCGCCTGAGGCGCCTCCGCTGGCTCCTTCCTTTCTGTACCCCCTTCAGGTCTTTTTTCAGGCGGCCGATCCTCTCGCGTGCCCTGCGCCGGTTAATCTCGAGCTTCGTCTCTCCCGGGCCGGTCCCTCCGATCCCGCCGGTCAGGCGGGACAGGGCCGTGTTCTTTGTCGCCAGCCGGGGGAGGAGGTACTGCATCTGGGCGAGTTCGACCTGGATCTTCCCCTCGCGGCTGTGGGCGCGCCGGGCGAAGATATCCAGTATCAGCTGTGACCGGTCGATCACCTTCAGGTCGGTGAAATCGGTGATGGAGCGCACCTGGCCGGGGGAGAGTTCGTGGTCGAAGATCAAGAGACCGGCCCCGATCTGGAGCGCCCGGATGACCAGGTCGGAGAGCCTGCCGCGCCCCATCAGATACCGGGGGTCGTAGCCCTGCCGGTGCTGAGTGACGGTGTCGAGGACCTCCACGCCGGATGACCGCGCCAGTTCCCTCAGCTCGTCCAGGGAGCCCTCGCTGTCGAAGAGGGGGTCTGTCTCGACGCGTATCAGGATGGCCCCCTCGGCGGAAGCCACCCTCCGGGTGCGCTGCCCTCGCGCAAGCTCGTCCTCCAGGGCCTGTATGAATTCGGTAAAGTTCAGGTCCGCTTCAAAGACAGGGACCGGGTCCATCAGGAGCCAGTACGCGCCCCCGGGATTTTCGGGGATCAGGTGCGCCGAGTGCATCCTGCCGGGGAGGCCATCCTCCCCGACCTCGATGGCCGAGATCATGTCGAGGCGCAGGAGGGCGAGGTCGGTCAGGTCGTCCCCCGTGAGGGGTTCCGTGCCGAGGTGGGTGTGGATTAGGCGCAGGCCCTTCAGTCGTGCTGAGGAGGATCGGAACCCCTCAAGGTCGGGGATCACGATCTGCCGGTGGTCCCCGACGATTACGTACAGAACCTCCCCCCTGCGGCTGACCAGGGTGCCGATCTGCCGGTTGATCCGGCGCGAGAGCGCGGCGAGCCCTCTCGCGAACTCGGCCGTGACGATCCGCTCCGGGGGGAGTCTCCTCCGATAGAGCCGCTGAATATCCCTGATATCACCCGCCTTCATGCCGGCGGCCGTGCCGTGGATCCTGTCGATAATATCGCCCCTTTTTGAAGGGTATCCTATCACAACCGCACAAACGGGGTCAAACCTCCACTATTGACGACAGGCCCCCATCCTGCTAATATTTCTCCCATGGCAAGACCTATCCGTATAGAATTTCCCGAAGCGTGGTATCATGT